>JBAXOA010000065.1:0-24854 GCA_037133495.1 Mariniphaga sp.
GTCAGCTGACGGAGCAGCCCTTCGGGCTTAACTAAACGACATTAATTCGTAATTCATAATTCGTTCCGCCAGCTGGCGGACTTAATTATTTTTCGTAATTATTTTTACAAATTATAAACAGCAAAAGGAGTGAGTACTGATCATTGGAATGAAGATAGAATCACCACGGAAGAGCCGAAGGAGTATAATACACTCAATGTTGGCCCTACACATCCGGCAACGCATGGCGTTTTTCAAAACGTGATGCTGATGGATGGAGAATTTATCGTAAGTACCGAACAGACAATTGGTTATATTCATCGTGCATTTGAAAAAATTGCTGAGAGGAGGCCTTTCTACCAGATTACACCGCTTACCGACCGGCTCAATTATTGTTCAGCCCCGTTAAATAACATGGGCTGGCACATGACTGTCGAAAAATTATTGGGCATCGATATCCCAAAACGTGTTGATTACCTCAGGATTATTGTAATGGAACTGGCTCGTATCGGCGATCACATTATTTGTAACAGCGTGATCGGTGTCGACAGCGGCGCACTAACTGGTTTCACGTATCTTTTTCAGGACCGGGAATTTCTTTACGAGATATATGAGGAGATCTGCGGCTCAAGACTTACAACCAACATGGGAAGGATTGGGGGTTTTGAACGTAATTTCAGTCCTAAAGCATGGGAGAAAATCCGTTATTTTCTGAAATCATTCCCTGCTAAACTGACTGAATTTTCAACCCTCCTCGAAAGGAATCGTATTTTTATGGACCGTACAATCAACGTTGGAGCTTTTTCTGCAGAACGTGCTCTTGCATACGGATTTACAGGTCCTAATCTTCGTGCTTGCGGTGTTGACTACGATGTCAGGGTAATGAATCCGTATTGTTCTTACGAAGAATTCGACTTTACAGTTCCGGTTGGACAAAGCGGCGATACATATGATCGTTTTATGGTCAGGCAAGCTGAAATGTGGCAAAGCCTGCACATTATTGAACAGGCAATCGGCAAACTTGACATTATGGCCGATAAGGAAACTTATTATGCCAGTGATCCCCGCTTTGTTTTACCTCCCAAAGAGAAAGTTTATAATAATATGGAAGCGCTGATCTGGCACTTCAAAATAGTAATGGGCGAAACCGATATTCCGGCTGGTGAAGTTTACCATTGTATTGAAGCAGCCAACGGAGAACTGGGATTTTATTTGGTGAGTGACGGAGGCAGAACTCCTTCGAGACTTCATTTTCGCCGCCCATGTTTTATATATTATCAGGCGTATCCCGAAATGGTAAAAGGAAATATGTTGTCTGATGCACTGCTCACGATGAGCTCAATGAATGTAATTGCCGGTGAATTAGATGCTTAGAATAATTTGCAGATTAAAGCTTAGAATATAATAATGAGTAAAACAATAACAGAATTTAACCGGGAGACACTTGATCTGGTGAATATAATGATCAGGCGATATCCTCAGGGACGACAAAAATCGGCCTTATTGCCAATATTGCATATTGCCCAATCGGAAAATAACGGATGGCTAAGTTCTGAAATAATGGATTATGTTGCCTCATTGCTTGAAATTCAACCTGTTGAAGTGTATGAAGTGGCTTCGTTCTATAGTATGTTTAATCTTCAGCCAGTTGGTCATTGCGTGATTGAAGTTTGTCAGACCGGACCTTGCTGGCTAAATGGTGCCGAACAAATTCTGGCTCATTTCGAAAAACGACTGGGAATTAAGCCCGGAGAAACTACCGCGGATGGTAAATTCACCTTAAAAACCGTTGAATGCCTTGCAGCTTGCGGAAATGCCCCTGTTATTCAGGTTGGAATGGAATATCATGAAAAACTGACGATTCAAAAGGCTGATGAACTGCTTGATCAATGGAAAGCTGAAAATAAAAATTCGCACACCAATCCTTACCTGTAACAATGGCAAATAAGATCCTGTTAAATAATATTGAAGTACCCGGTCTTGCCACATTCAAGGTTTACAGACAATTGGGAGGGTATCTGGCACTTGAAAAAGCGCTTAAAAATCTTACGCCCGATCAGGTCACTGACGAAGTGAAAAAATCGGGACTTCGGGGCCGGGGAGGAGCAGGATTTCCTACCGGGATGAAATGGGGATTCATTGACAAGAAAAGCGAAAAACCAAAGTACCTGGTATGCAATTTCGATGAGAGTGAACCCGGAACATTCAAAGACCGGCATATCGGGCAGTTGAACCCACATCAATTGATTGAAGGGATGATACTTGGAGCATATGCACTTGGTGCGCATGCTGCCTACATCTATATCCGCGGCGAACTTTTTTATGTACTGAATATCATTGAGAAAGCAATTGCAGAGGCTTATCAAAACGGTTTTTTGGGTGAAAATATCCTTGGCAGCGGTTACTCGCTCGATTTGTATTGTCATCCGGGAGCCGGCGCGTATATCTGCGGCGAAGAGACAGCATTAATCGAATCACTTGAAGGCAAGCGTGGCAATCCCCGGATTAAACCACCATTCCCTGCAGTTGTCGGTTTGTACGACTGCCCTACGGTGGTAAATAATGTCGAAACCATTGCAGCTTTACCCTGGATAATCAATAACGGCAGTGATGCCTATGCAGCAATCGGAATCGGAAACAGTAAAGGGACCAAACTTATATCGGCTTGCGGACATATCAATAAACCAGGCATTTACGAGATTGACCTCGGAATGCCAGTTGAGGAATTTATCTACAGCGATGACTATTGCGGTGGAATAAGGAACGGGAATAAACTAAAAGCAGTTGTTGCCGGCGGATCATCGGTCCCCATTCTTCCTGCGAACCTTATACTGAAAACAGCTAATGGAGAACCCAGATTAATGAGCTATGAATCATTGGCTGACGGGGGTTTTCAAACCGGTACGATGTTAGGATCAGGGGGATTTATTGTAATGGATCACACCACTTGCATTGTTAAAAACCTCCTGACTTTTGCACGGTTTTATCGGCATGAGTCCTGTGGTCAATGCAGTCCCTGCCGTGAAGGAACCAGCTGGATGGAAAAGATTTTAATTCGGATTGAAAATGGTCAGGGAACGATGAAAGATATCAATCTGCTGGTTGACATTGCAAAACATGTTGAAGGAAATACGATTTGTCCGCTCGGCGATGCTGCTGCATGGCCTGTGGCGAGTGCAGTGTTGCATTTCCGCGAAGAATTTGAAGAACACGTAAAACTACAAAAATGTCCCTTTTAAAGGTAACCATCGACAATATAGAGGTGGAAGTTGAAACCGGAACTACCATTATGAATGCTGCGCGTCAGATTGGTGGCCGCGTGGTGCCTCCTGCCATGTGTTATTATTCCAAACTTGAAGGGAGTGGCGGGAAATGCAGAACCTGTCTGGTGAAAGTATCTCAGGGCTCGGCCAAAGATCCTCGTCCGATGCCAAAGCTGGTAGCTTCGTGCCGTACTGCCGTTCAGGACGGGATGGTTGTTCAAAATATTACTTCTCCCGAGGTGATGGAAGCCCGTGGAGCCATCACAGAATTTTTGCTGCTGAACCATCCTCTTGACTGTCCGGTATGCGACCAGGCCGGTGAATGTCACCTTCAGGATCTCTCCTACGAACATGGTCTTGAAGAAACGCGAACGGTCGAAGAACGGAGAACCTTTAAGCCAATCGACATCGGCGATAAAATTAAACTTCATATGAACCGCTGCATACTCTGTTACCGTTGCGTTATGGTTGCAGATCAAATCACAGACCAAAGGGTTCATGGTGTAATGGGACGGGGCGATCATTCGGAGATAAGCACCCATATTCTTAAAGCTGTTGACAATGATTTCTCAGGCAACATGATCGATGTTTGCCCTGTGGGAGCGTTGACAGACAGAACTTTCAGATTTAAAAGCCGTGTTTGGTTTACAAAACCTTTCGATGCACACCGCGAATGCGCCAAATGCAGCGGCAAAGTGGTTGTTTGGTTGAAAGGAGATGAGCTGCTTCGGGTTACTGGAAGGAAAGATAAGTATGGTGAACTTGACGAGTTTATATGCAATGATTGCCGTTTTCAAAACAAAGAACTTAAAGACTGGATCATTGAAGGTCCAAGAATAATTGAGCGTCACTCGGTTATCTCACAAAATCATTATGAAAAGTAACATTTTTAGTAATCGGAAAGATTTGTTTTCGTAAATCTATTTTACTAAAAAGCTAAATTTCAATAATAAAGAATATTAAAGATTGAACATTATTAATTGACAATTACTTAGAATGGATTGGACAACGATAATATATAAAACCATTTTTCTAATCATTATTTTTTTGGTCACACTTATTGTTGCCATGTATTCGACTTATGGCGAAAGAAAAGTGGCTGCGTTTATGCAGGATCGTCGCGGCCCGAATCGCGCTGGCCCTTTTGGTTTATTACAACCCTTGGCTGACGGACTTAAAATGTTCATGAAAGAGGAAATTATTCCGCTCACAGCTAATAAAAGACTCTTTA
This sequence comes from Mariniphaga sp., assembly GCA_037133495.1. GTDB lineage: Bacteria > Bacteroidota > Bacteroidia > Bacteroidales > Prolixibacteraceae > JAAFHB01. The sequence goes on from JBAXOA010000065.1 coordinate 4,474, forward strand.
TATTGGGCCCTTCCATTGCCATGACCACCGCGTTGCTGACAGGAGTAGTGATTCCGTGGGGAGCGAACCTGACCATTGGCGGTCGTGAATTTTCGTTGCAAATGGCTGATCTGAATATCGGAATTCTTTATGTTTTTGCCATGGTTTCGATTGGAGTTTATGGTATTATGATTGGCGGGTGGGCTTCCAATAATAAATATGCATTGCTGGGTGCAATCCGCGCCGCCTCACAAATGATCAGTTACGAACTGGCAATGGGGATGTCGATTATTGCACTCATTCTAACTACCGGTTCCTTAAGTCTTCATGATATTGTTACACAGCAACAGGGCATGCACTGGAATATTTTTTATCAGCCGCTGGGTTTCCTGATCTTTCTGACATGCGCCTTTGCAGAAACAAACCGTGCACCTTTCGACCTTCCCGAGTGCGAAACCGAATTGATTGGCGGGTATCACACAGAATATAGTTCAATGAAACTGGGCTTTTACCTTTTTGCTGAATACATCAATATGTTTATCTCATCGGCAGTTGTAATTACCTTGTACTTTGGAGGTTATAATATGCCGTTTGTCGACCGGTTAGGGCTCTCTTCCAACACAGTAACCTTGTTAGGAACTGCATTTTTCTTCCTGAAAATTTTTGGAATGATCTTTCTTTTTATGTGGATACGCTGGACATTACCACGCTTTCGTTACGATCAGTTAATGAAACTGGGTTGGAAAGGGTTAATTCCGTTGGCAATGTTCAATATCCTGGTGACAGGAATTTATTATTACTTCACCGAGCTTAAGTAATCCCTATAACCATGAAAAATTTAACAAACAGATCAATTGTGGTTTCGGATAAAAAGATGACCTTTATGGAACGGATCTATATTCCGGCAATTGTTAAAGGTATGTCGATCACAATTCGTCATTTTTTCGGAAAAAAGGCAACGATCAATTATCCGGAACAAAAACGTGAATTTAGCAAGGTTTATCGTGGTCAGCACGTTTTAAAGCGCGACGACGAAGGGCGCGAACGTTGTACTGCCTGCGGATTATGTGCCGTTGCCTGTCCTGCTGAAGCCATTACAATGGTGGCCGCCGAGCGGAAACCGGGGGAGGAACATCTTTACCGTGAAGAGAAATACGCCACAATTTATGAAATAGATATGCTGCGCTGCATATTCTGCGGCGACTGTGAAGAAGCCTGTCCGAAAGAAGCAATCTTCCTCACAGACCGTATTGTGGCATCAGAATATGAACGTAAACCATTCGTTTATGGGAAAGATATTCTGGTCGAGCCATTCGATATTAATCTAAGGATCGATGTATCGGCCAGGCAAACAGAAAAGGTGATTCAGTTTAAATCAGATAACCGTTTTGCTCATAATAAATAACCGAAAACGAATTTTAATCTGATATTTTCTTTTTAACATTTTAAACAGTCAATAAATGGTCTTTCTATTTTATCTGCTTTCAGCAATTATGATCATCTGCGCTTTGGCGGTTGTTTTCTCCAAGAATCCAATCAACAATGTGATCTATTTGATTGTCTGCTTTATCGCAATGGCAGGTCACTATATACTATTGAATGCTCAGTTTTTAGCTGTTGTTCATGTTATCGTTTACACTGGTGCGATAATGGTTTTGTTTCTTTTTGTAATTATGCTCCTCAACCTGAACAAAGCCATCATCCTTCATAAATCGACAATAACACGCATCACAGCAGTCGTTACAGGAGGGGTTTTCTTTCTGGTGTTGCTTGCTGCAACGCGCCAGACCTTCGCGATTCCTCCCCGTTACCCGTTTACCAGTAATATGGGATTGGTTTCCGAAATAGGAAAAACATTATTCAATGAGTTTCTTCTGCCTTTTGAAATGTCCTCCATCCTGTTCATCTCAGCGATGGTAGGCGCTATCATGTTTGGAAAGAAAGATAACTCATAATTTATATTTTATAACTCGTAATTATGAAAGAGATTTCATCCGCCATACAACTGATACCCTTGGAACACTACATTGTTCTAAGCGTTGCACTCTTCAGTATTGGCATGATGGGCGTTTTATTCAGAAGAAATACAATTGCCATATTGATGTGTATTGAGTTGATGTTCAATTCAGTAAACCTATTGGTTACCGCTTTTTCCGCTTACCATTCCGATCCGGCAGGACAGGTATTTGTATTTTTTATCATGATAGTCGCAGCTGCTGAAGTGGCTGTCGGTCTGTCGATTCTTGTAATGATGAAACGTAACGTTGATTCTGTAGATATTAACCTTTTGAACCGGCTGAAATGGTAGCATCAATTCCCAATATAATTCTCGCCTGGCTTGTTCCTGCTTTTCCTTTGACAGGATTTTTGATAACCGGTCTGGCATACAAGCGCTTAAAGAACAATCAGGCTGGTATTATTGCCAGTGCGATGGTTTTATTATCATTTGTAACATCGGTTGTTTTGTTCTTTTTACTACGCGCATCAGGGCAGGATTCAGCTACATTGACGCTTTTTAACTGGATTTCTATCGGGGAAATGAAGATTCCTTTTGAATTTCTGATCGATCATCTGTCGTTGACGATGATGTTAATCGTCACAGGCGTAGGTGCGCTGATTCATATTTACTCAATCGGATATATGCATGGCGATGATCGGGTAAATTCCTTCTTCGCTCAAATGAATTTATTCACTTTTAGCATGTTACTCCTTGTGATGGGAGCAAATTACCTTGTGCTTTTCATTGGATGGGAAGGGGTCGGCTTTTGTTCATATCTGCTCATCGGTTTCTGGTTTAAAAACCCTTCTTTCAATTATGCGGCGCGAAAAGCCTTTGTGATGAACCGAATCGGCGATCTGGGCTTTATCCTTGGAATAATTCTCCTCTTCTTCACCTTTAAATCGGTAAGTTTCTCCGAAATTTTTGCTCAGGCTGCAACATTACAATCAGGGGCACCGGTAATTACGTTGATTACAATACTCCTGTTAGTCGGAGCAGTTGGCAAGAGTGCTCAGATCCCGCTTTTTACCTGGTTACCCGACGCCATGGCAGGCCCGACTCCGGTATCAGCCCTTATTCACGCTGCTACCATGGTAACAGCCGGAATATATATGATCGCCCGTTCAAGTATCCTCTACAATCTTGCTCCGATAACACTTGAAATAATGATTGTATTAGGATTGGCGACTGCTTTAATGGCTGCGTTAGTCGGTTTAAAACAGAATGACATTAAAAAAGTACTGGCTTATTCCACTGTATCACAATTGGGTTATATGTTTCTGGCACTCGGTCTTGGCGCTTATTCTTCTGCTGTTTTCCACCTTACTACTCATGCATTCTTCAAAGCTTTACTCTTTCTCGGAGCAGGAAGCATTATCCATGCCATGGGAGGAGAACAGGATATCCGCAATATGGGTGGCTTGAGAAAGAAGATGCCAATCACTTATTTTACATTTTTTGCTGCCACACTGGCGATAAGCGGAATCCCTCCTTTTTCAGGATTTTTCAGTAAAGACCTTATCCTCACCAAAGCTTTTGAGCACAACCCATTCATTTATGGTCTGGCCCTGGTTGGAGCACTCCTGACCTGCTTTTATATGTTCCGGCTTTTTTATCTTGTATTTTTTGGCCAGCAACGTCTTGCCTCCGCACATCCCCACGAATCACCCAAAGTAATGACAATTCCTCTGTTGATATTAAGTGTATTGGCAGTGTTTGGAGGATTCCTGAATATCCCGTCACTGTTTGGGGGAGATTCCGGATTCAGTAATTTTCTGAACAGCTCTTCTGTTTCCAAAGCCACGGAAGAAATCAGCTCTTCAAAAGAAATCGGATTGATTATGGGTGCTTTAGCACTCTTGGGACTTGTCATTCTATATGCTTACCAGACTTTTGTAAAAAAAGCTGTTGTGCCGGCAAAAGATGGTTCAACAGAATCAATTTTTGGCAAAATAATCTCTAATAGGTTCTATTTTGATGAAATCTACAGGACAATCTTTGAAAAACCCTTTGGATATCTTTCTGATTTTTTCTTCCATAAAGTTGAAAATACTGTTCTGGATCCTGTTGTTGACGGAATCGGAACAGCTACTTCGAAGTTAGGTGGTCTCGTGCAAAAGCTGCAACAGGGAAATATTAGTTTTTACTTATTTGCCATGGTAGCCGGAATCCTTTTATTTATCATCTTTATTTTAATCGTCTGAACTTATGATATTGCTGATTATATTCTTGTTACCTTTCATCACCGGCTTGTTCCTCATGTTTTTCAGGAATCCGGCAACAGCACGGTTAATCGCTTTGACATCAGCTGTTGCTAACTTTCTCATGACCTTATTCCTTATTTTGTCTGCCTCCTCTGCGGCGTATTCGTCCGATGGCGTCAACTGTATGGGAACTCAGTTCGCTTTGGGTTACGATGGGATCAGTCTTATCATGCTGTTTGTGACGAATCTGATCTTCCCGTTTATCTTACTTTCAGGGGTTGGTCGTAAACAAGAGCAAGTCCACATTCTTAACTTATTGATTCTCTTCACGCAAACGGCATTAATCGGTGTTTTCCTTGCTCAAAATGCGTTCTTGTTTTATATTTTCTGGGAACTTACACTTATTCCAATCTATTTTATCCTGCTACTCTGGGGAGATGAAAACCGCAGGACCATTACCTTAAAGTTTTTCATTTATACGCTTACCGGCAGCTTGTTCCTTTTGTTCGGAATTATCTATCTTTTCCAATTGACACCAGGTGTTCATTCAACTGATTTTTCTGCATTTAATCAACTTAATATCCCCGCAAATACGCAGATCTGGCTCTTCTGGATTCTTTTCATCGCATTTGCTATAAAAATGCCGGTATTTCCATTTCATACCTGGCAACCATCTACTTATACCATTGCCCCAACACAAGGTGTGATGATTTTAGCCGGTGTGATGACCAAAATGGGTATTTACGGTACGTTACGTTTCCTTTTTCCAATTGTACCTTCGGGTGTTCATTACTGGCAAAATACGGTTATTGTATTGAGTTTGACAGGCGTTATATATGCTTCCATCATCGCATTCCGGCAGACGAATCTAAAAAAACTGATTGCTTTTTCTTCAATGGCGCACATATCACTGATGGTGGCAGCAATGTTTGTGATCAATTCTTATGCATTTGAAGGACTTCTTTTGCAGGTGATTAGCCATGGAGTAACAATTGTGGCACTTTTTTATCTGGTTTACATTATTAAAGAAAAAACCGGCACATTTGAATTGTCTGAAATGGGTGGAATAAAACATTATGCTCCTAATATGGCGATTTTACTCTTAATTGTTGTTTTAGGTTCAATTGCTCTTCCTCTGACTGCCGGTTTTGTCGGCGAGTTTTTAATGATAACCGGATTATTTAAGCAGTCAATCTGGTTTGCTTTCGTTGGTGGGACAGCCATGATTCTTGGTGCAATTTATATGCTTTATGCTTTCCAGCGCATCATGCTGGGAGATAAAAATCCGGATTTTAAAAGTATACAGGATATCCGGACACTCGATTACCTGATCTTGATTCCATTGATTGTTGTAATATTGATTCTGGGTATTTATCCTCAGCCGATATTTAACTTGCTCGAAGAATCGGTCAGTTCTATGCAAAAGCTTTCTATTCCAATTGCACAAGTCATCACAGCTTTAACACATTGAACCTACTTATTAAAAATAATTTGAACACAGTAAGCAAATGAGCGCACTAATTTTTATTGCCGTCTTTGGCATCATCGTCTTATACCTGGGTTTTGTAAAAAGGAAGGCAATACTATCACCCGTTGCCATTACCGGCTTACTGATTACCTTATACCTTTCGTTAAAAGACTGGGGGCGTGGTTCAAAATATTTTCATGATATGGTGCTTTTTGATAATTTCTCGATCGCGTTCAACAGCTCGATGATTATCATCACTATCCTGATTTTTTTGTTTGGGATCAATTATTACCGGCGGATGGTCTTACATGTGGCAGAGCAGTATTCGCTGATGCTGTTCGCACTGACAGGGGCCTTTTTAATGACCTCCTTCTCAAATCTTATCATGCTTTTTCTGGGAATCGAAATATTATCTATTCCCTTGTATATCCTCGCCGGAGGGAAGAAAACTTCATTCCGGTCCAATGAAGCTTCATTTAAATATTTTATGCTGGGTTCTTTTGCCACTGCATTCTTTCTTTTTGGAATTGCCTTGGTTTATGGCGCCTCTGCTACCTTTTATCTTCCTGAAATCAAAACTTATATCGCACAATTCAACGGACATCTTCCTCCGATGCTGCTGGTAGGCCTTCTTTTTATTTTAATAGGCGTTGCTTTTAAAGTAGCTGTAGCACCCTTTCATTTCTGGAGTCCGGACGTTTACGAAGGTTCACCTACGCTTGTTACCGCCTTTATGGCAACAGTAGTAAAAACCGCCGGTTTTGCAGCTTTTTACCGCTTGTTAGGCATGGGGTTACTACCGCTTCCGGGTCCGATTGAAAAAACGTTGTGGGTAATGACCGGGTTGTCATTGCTAGTTGGGAACCTTGCAGCCTTAAAGCAGACAAACTTCAAGCGCTTACTTGCTTATTCCGCGATTGTGCATACCGGCTTTATGATGCTTGCAATGCTTTCGCAACACGATTCCTCTGCTACTGTTCTGCTTTATTATACTTTCGTCTATTCTTTGGCTACTGTTCCGCTTTTTATCCTGTTTATCCATATGAAACGGTCTACAAAGGGACTTGAAGATCTTTCTATCTTCCGTGGATTATTTAAACAAAAGCCCTGGATGGCCGTATTTATGACGATTCTGCTGATGTCGCTCGCCGGACTCCCGCCTACTGCTGGTTTTATGGCTAAATACCGGGTATTTGTGCTTTCAATCAGCCGCGGTTATCTTGCAATTTCAATTTTCGCAATTGTAATGGCGATTATCGGCGTTTATTATTATTTCTATGTGTTACGCGAAGTATTTACCGACAGCGATGACCCGAATCCAATAGTGGTCAGCAATCTCAATGCTGCTTTAATTATCGTTTGTGGCATTGCCGTTGTGTTTTTGGGGATTTTTGTCTGGAATGTACCCATATAGATAATGGTCAATGAATAATGGTCAATGAATAATGGTCAATTTTAAGTACGAAAATGCATTAGGTTGATTTACTGCCAAATTAACGAGTCTTTATAGCGATCATCTAAACTCTGCTGTTTATCATGAACAATAAACTCTACGGTGCTTTTAGGTCTTGGATGTGGATGGTTAAGGGGAATTTTATATGCCTTAGAATCAATCTGTTCAGATTAATTCTGTTCAGCCTGTTTATTAGTACCACCTTTTTTTACAGAGCTTTAGGTCAAACGAATATCAATCTGAACAATCAAAAAATTGCTGTTGAATGGGAAAAGACTCCTGTTAAAGGGACGATCGAAGTTTTGAACGGCAAACTGATGAAGATTGAAATTGTCAAAGGGAAAGGGAAAATCAAGGGAAATTCATTTGAAATTAATTCCAAAACCGAGGCTCGCATCAATATTGAACTTACAGACTTTAAAAATAATTCAGGGAGCGACGCGACTCTCATAACCGTCAGAACTAATCTGAATCCGTTATCATTCTTTCTTAGAGATGTAAATAAGGTATTTCCCATTTATATTCCGGCTTACGGGGTTGCAGTCACAGCGTCTGATGATGCTCGTTCTTATTTTCAGTTGGAAGCAGCGCTTAAAATACTGAATTTACGAAGCAAATTTCAACAAATTGATGCCGCACCTGAGGAAAATTTTGATTCAGCAGCTGTTCATACCCGCAATCAGTCATGTCCTGCCTGGTTGGGAATCAGCAGAGATATGCGAATATTTGAAATGTCTGACAACCGCACGAATCCAAATAGTGAGATGAATTTAATCCGGCCACGATTTTCATCCTCACCGGTGAAACTGTCTGAGTCTGAAAACCGTGTGTTGGAATATGGCTATATGGCCGGTCGTGGACAGGGTGTGGCCATCAATACTGTCCGCAGACTGGAAAATGGCGTCCTTCCAATTTTCCATACAATCCTGACGGATGAGGATATCGAATACCATTCAACGGCTTTTGTCTCTCTGGAAAAATCGCCTTTGTCCGCGCAAACGTTGAAGGGCACCGATTTTTTGGTAGCCGATCAATTCAGTGCAGGACATATGCTTACGAAGGAGCAGGAAGAATTGGTTAAACCGAGGCTTGAGTCTGAAAAAAATAAAACCGAATCCACCGTTTTATATTACCGTTGTGAAGCAGTTAATAAGTCAGCTGTTCCTCGCTACGCCTGGTTTAAAACAATCCGTCCGGGTGCAGGCTGGTGGATGAAGACCGCTTATTCATTCGACAAGGAAAATGGCTTCTCCTCTTTTGCTTCAGGTAGTGTATTTGGAATCTCCAGACTCAACGGACTACCCTTACATGACGAAGAAATGGCTGTTTTATTGCAGCCAAACGGAAAGGCGGTGTTCGAATTTAAAGTGCCACATTTGCCTGTTTCAAAAGAGCGGGCTATTGAATTATCTAAGCAATCATTTAATTTAAGATATGATGAGTGCAAATTATTCTGGAAAAATAAATTAGCCAAAGCTGCACAGATCGGCGTTCCTGAGAAAAGAGTGAATGAAATGATTCAGGCGGGGTTATTGCACCTTGACCTTGTTACTTATGGAAACGAACCTGACGGGACTTTGGCTCCGGCAATTGGTGTTTATTCACCGATCGGTACCGAGAGTTCTCCCATCATTCAATTCTATAATTCGATGGGATTACCCGATATTGCCCGCCGGTCGCTAAATTTTTTCCTTGACAAACAGCATGACGACGGAATGATTCAGAATTTTGGCGGTTATATGGTAGAGACCGGTGCTGCCCTCTGGAGTATGGGAGAATACTTTCGTTATACCAAAGACAAGGAATGGGTAAAAAAGGCAGAACCAAAATTATTGAAAGCCTGCAACTTTTTACTGAGATGGAGAGAAGATAATAAAAAAGAGGTCTTAAAAGGGAAAGGCTATGGAATGATTGCCGGGAAAGTAGCCGATCCCGAAGATCCGTTTCACCAATATATGCTGAATGCATATGCCTTTCTGGGCTTAAGCCGGGTAGCGGAAATGTTATCGGATATAGATCGTGTTCAATCAGAAAGATTGGGAAGGGAAGCTGCCGCCTGGAAGAAGGATATTCGTAACTCTTTAATGAATAGTCTATCCAATTCTCCTGTGGTTCCCCTAGGCGATGGCAGCTGGTGTCCTACCGTACCGCCCTGGACAGAAGCAGTTGGCCCCAGGGCGCTGCACATCGTCCCTGAAACATATTTTTCACATGGGACAGTCACCGCGCCTGATGTGTTGTTGGGCCCTTTATACCTTGTTTTTTGCGAAGTATTGGCTCCCGACGAGCAGGAATCCCTAATGATGCTCAATTACCACAGTGAATTATTTTACCAGCGAAATTCGGCATTCAGTCAGCCTTATTACAGCCGGCACAATTGGATACAGCTTAAACTTGGATTGGTAAAACCATTCTTAAAAACTTATTACAACACTTTTTCTGCACTTGCCGACCGCGAAACTTACACCTTTTGGGAACATCTGTTTCAGGTAAGCGCCCATAAAACCCATGAAGAGGCGTGGTTTCTAATGGAGACACGCTGGATGTTGTACCTCGAAGAGGGACAGACTTTAAAATTATTGGCTGGAATTCCCCGAAAATGGCTAGAAGACGGGAAACAGATCACATTAAAGAATGTAGTCAGCTATTTTGGTCCTGTCTCTTTGCAAGTTACCTCAAACACAAAGGCAGGAACCATTGAAGCGCTCATTTCTTGTAACTCTGAGTTTAAACCTCGGGAGGTTATTATTCGTCTTCCTCACCCCGATGGGAAGAAACCGGTCCGGGTAACAGGCGGTGTCTATAATGCAGCTGCGGAATCAATTGTTATACAGGACTTTAAAGGTGCTGCAACTGTTAAGGCAGAATTTTAAAGATAAACACTTTACGATTTCTGTTCGTTCCTCTACGAAACCCTCACGTGAGTTCAAATCAAAGAGAGCTCTCTTTATTCGCAAATTATCAATCTCATCTGCCAGGCCTCAACGTCAGGAATTATAAATTTCTGATAGGGTCCATCTGTAGCAGAAGATTGGACTGTTGTTTCGTGGCATGCCATATCGTATACCTTAATCGCTGTTTCTTCTGTGCGCAACATTAGCGTTACGTTTTTTGCCGGATCGAATGAGGAGTTGGTGAAAGCCAAAGAAATTTTTCCGTTTTGAGGTTCACGTATCCAGAGGTTAATTTTATGAAATGATGCAATATATCCTGAAAGTGTCTCTTTTGAGAGCCAGCGAAAAACTGATTTCATCTGTGAACTTTTGGATCCGTTTTCCATAAAAGTATAGGGGTAATAGCCAGCAACACATAATCGTCCGCCAAGTTTGTTCTCAAATATTCCGGAGGTGCAGGACGAAATATCTTTTCCCGAATAGTCGATTAATCCTGAAAGAGGCTGTGACTTCCCGTTTGTTGCCTCAAGTAACCAGGCTGTCGATTTCCAAAACGACTGCCGGTTATCCCGCAGGCAGTTTGCAAATTTTCCGTTCAGCGGATGGTTCGTGAATTTTTCAATCCGGTCAATGTTCCCCGATCCGGCAATTTTGAATCCCGTCAACTCCCCGAATCCCATCTCGTTCAATTGCTGCAAAGTTTCAGCATCCATATATACACCTCCTGAAAGCAGATTGAGGATCTCCGCTTTTGTCAAGGCATAGACATTGTCTTTACCCAGAATAGTTACCTGTGCTTTTTTCCCTGAATAGCAGGCTGGCAGACCAATGTTGTAAAGATCGTGACTGACCAGCGGGTTACCAGAACTGAGCCAGTTTCCCTCATCCAGTTTTCCGGTAATGAAACTGTTTTTATTCCAGAAAGTCTGAATGCCTGACAGTTCTGATCTTCCCAACGTTTTAGCCATCAGATCAAAGAAGGGTCTTGCCTCCTGCAGTCGTGCCAGTAACGGTTCGTACTCATCGAGTGGTTCATCGTAAAATGACAGAACATTAAAGGCGGCCCCCGTGCAACCTGCCGCTATATGCGAAGCGGCTTCCAGCGCCACCATGTTGGCTGATTTTTTGAGCCGCTGATAAGGGAAACATTCAATCTCGGACTGAATAGAGATCACTTCTTGTGGCAATACCGCAACCTGCCGGCCGATGTCGTGCGACTTTCCGACTAGTTCATTGGTTGCAATATCGCTGTAGTAGCCGCCTCCCGGCCGCCAAAAAACCGGGGCATGATTGGGCCCGGAGAGTATTTTGGCCCAGTTGTCAAAATCATATCCCTCATAAAACCTGTCGCCTGTCATAAATCCCAGAGGCAGGGAAGGCTTTATGTCATGAACCGTTTTTTCAATCAGCACAAACAGCCGGGAGATGGTATTCCGGTTGTGTTGCAGCCACGATTCCCGAAGTTTTAGCTTTTGGTCTGTCTGACCTTCATTCAATGCTTTTTTCAGACTTTCGCGTGTGTATTTTATCCCATATTCCTTTTCAAAAATTGTCAGGCAATTATCGCAAAAACAACCTAGCCCAATGGGCATATGACCAAACCGGATATCGTCATCGATCCAGATATAGTCGGGATTTGCATTCGCCGCCGACCGGTAGATATTCGCGATATAATCACGCATATGTTCATCATTCGGACAAAATGAGCCGTTGCAGATCTCTCCATCGATATTGGTCATTCGGATATAATCACCTTTCAGTGAGTTTTCGAGATTTTCGTTATGGTGACCGATAGTGGAAAGAATATTGATACCCGCTTTGTATCCTTGTTTTCTGGCCTGCTCCATCCGCAACTTTAATATTCCTGCCCGTTCTTTGAAAATATCGGGTGGAACAGGCGGATGGGTGGATGAAGTGAAAAAGCTAATCTCGTCGGTTACTCCTTTGTACTTATCGAATAAATTGAACACCTCATTACATCGCTGTTCTGAAGACCAGAGCGGAACACCAATCCGGAAGGAAATATATGCCTTCTCAACAAGTGGTTCAGCAGAAAGGAGTCGATTTGCATTTTTTTCCGGATTATTGGCCGGCTGATTGCAACTAAACTGGATAAATACTAAAACAGCAATGATTACTTTATTCATGGTATTCAATTATTTCTGATATTCCTTACTTCTCAAGTAAATAATTTATTCCGTAATTCCTTTGAATTGATCGGTACGGAAAGAAGAAGCAGGCAAATCAGCACTGTTGTAAAGATTCGCATCATCCGGATTGTTCCCCCATGCATATCTCACTGCAACAGGGCGTTCAATATCAGGACATTCAACTTCTATTGTGTTCATACCTGTAATTTTTGCTTTTGCCCATTGGAACTGATGATTCGCACCGGCAACTGTAAAACCTTTGAGATAGCCATATTTATCTTTTGCTTTCAATCCGTTTCCCACCTCATCAAAAGTCAGGGTGATTTTGTTCCCGGCAATAGACATTTGCCTGTAAACCGGACCGGTATAATTAAGATCTTGTTTATAAGCAACTTTCAAAGCTGCAAGCGCTAATCTCTTTCCAACTGTCTGCTTGTCTTTAGGGTGGATATCGAGCGCATCGCCTACATCGGTTGTGACGGCCATTCCGGTATTGGGTAAAGCCAACGTTTTGCTTTGAGCTTCGCGTAATTCAGCCCAACTGCTCTCGGCCGGTAAAGAATCGACCTTCATAAAGTTAGCCAGCTGGACAAACAAGAATGGGAATTCACCCTGATTCCAATGATTTCTCCAGTCTTTAATCAGATCGGGGAATACCCGCTGGTATTGTTTGGCTCTTCCGGCATTTCCCTCACCCTGATACCAGATGGCACCCTTGATTCCATAGGGAACCAATGCGTGAATCATTCCGTTATAAAGAAGTGTAGGATATGAATTAGGACTTAAAACGGTATTAAATTTCACCAGACCTACTTTGTATTTCCAGCTGCCGGTTAAGGAGATATTATGTTTTCCGCATTTCAATTTAAGGGCAGTTGAATCGCCATAAATGCCTCCCATACCGCCAACATCTTCTACCTGAACGGTGAGGATGTTCTTTCCCGGCTTAAGAATTCCTGCCGGAATGGTATAGACTCTCGATTTTTCTGCCATTTGGATTGTCGAACCTATTAAGGCGCCGTTAAGATAGCTGTGATCTGAATCGTTGATTTTGGCCAGACTGAGCGTTGCTGCCTTGCCTGCTTCGTCGGGCGAGATTTCTATCACTTTGCGGAACCAAATGATTCCGTCCACGCCTTCCAGGCCGTTTTGCTCAATATATCCCGGTAGATTCATCGATTTCCAGGCAGAGTCGTTAAAATCGGATGCTGCCCAGATGGGTTTATCTCCTTTCATTCCCATGTCAACAGTCGAAAATTCACCCACTCTGTCCCTTACCTCTTTTTCAATCGTTTTTGCATAATCATCGAGGTTGATTTTTTTTAACTGGGCCATTTGGTTGATAAAATCCGGATTTTTCGATATTGTTGCATCGCTGGTCCAGGTTTCAGCAATTGTTCCTCCCCATGAGGTGTTAATCAGGCCGATCGGCACTTTTAATTTCTGGTTGAGTTCTCTTCCAAAGAAATAGGCGACTGCAGAAAACCGGGGAGTTGATGCAGGGGAGCATTTTAGCCATTCGCCCTCCTCAAGTTGATCCTGAGGTGTCTGAGAAATTCGCCTTTTAACAGTGAATAGTCTGATATCCGGGTAGTTGGAGGTGGCAATCTCGGCCTCTTCATTTTTAGCAGTAAGCAGATTGAATTCCATGTTCGATTGTCCGGAACAGACCCATACCTCGCCAATCATGATATTTTCGAGTGTCTGAAGTGTTTTTCCTTTTATGGTCATTTTGAAAGGTCCGCCATAATTCATTGCCGGCAATTTCAACTTCCATTTACCCGCTTTATCGGTCCTTGCTGAGGCAACAGCTTTCTCGAAAGTTATGGTAATTTTCTCCCCCGGCGAGGCCCATCCCCAAACCGGAATTTCCATTCCTTGCTGCAATACCATATTGCTGTTAAAGATTGGCGAGAGTTTTACCTGAGCGGTGAGGCTGCCAGCTAAAAGGAGCAGCAGCAGCGTTGTCCATTTTTTTGATTTCAGGATTGTCATGATTGTTTTTATTTATTGTTAATTGAAATTTCAAAATAAGTAAAAAAATTATGGTTAAAACATCCTTGGAATTCCCAATTGTGTTTTGCCTGAGGAGTGATATTTAACCTTCTCATTTGGAAGCGGATTTTCAATTTCGGCAGACCACATCTGCATATCTTTCCCCTCCGGTATAATTGTAATCACTTCATTTGCTTTTGTTTTAACTTCCACAATGTCACCGCTTAATTTTTGGCCAATTTTCCTCAGGCTGGATTGTGCTGTTCCCTTTTGCCATGGCAATACCAATTTACAAGGATTGCCAAGCAAACTTTTAATCGTAATCCATTGAATTTTCCCTGATTTAATTTCTGAAGAAACAATAAAACCTCCTTTGGCATGAAGGGTAAATCGTCCGTTTTTATTGTCCGGAAAGGCAGGAAAAACCCGAAGAATGCCGTCATAACTTTGTAAAAGCGATTCGTTCATTGCGGTGGCCAAAACCGACATGGCTTCCATTGACATGTGCCTGAAGGGCCACATTGGGAGTGGAAATTTTTCATCCTGTGATTTGGGATCAACATCTTGAACCATATTTGTTCTGAAAAACCATGCAGCATCCTTATTCACTTCGTCTTCCAGACCCCAATGACCCCAGCCGTTACAATAGATCTGCCATCTGCCCGGGAATCGTTCAAGATCGATAGCGAGTTCTTTTGAAAGACCCAGCCGGGCCATCACGACAGAAACAGGATCCCATCCGGTAATTTCGGGGCCATATAATAGCATACTGGTTTTAATCCGTTTAAAAACAAGACTGTCTTTTTGCGCCAAACCTACAAACCCTGAAGGAAAGACGGGAGAAGAAGGGACAGACGGAAAGATGCCATCCAGTAATTTTAATCCGTTATTGGGATAATTGCGGCTGTGGATGGTGTCGCTTTTACCGACAGGATAATAGGTTGTCATCATTTTTTGCTCTTTTATTCCCCATCCGGCAGCAATAATTTCGTTGGTGGGAACTGTTTCTCCCTTAAAGAATCCACGGTTTAACTGGTAACCTGACTCATTCCTTTTGATTGTTTCTTCATCGGTTTTCAGTATGGGCAGAGGAGCCAGGTGTTCTGTAATCTCCTTCCATTTAGCCGCTTCAGGCGCATTTGTTCCGGCAGCTTTAAGGGCATCCAATACTGACGAAAACAGGGTGTGCGCATAGGTCAGTTCGGTAATCCCATCCTTAAGTTTAATCCATCCTTCATATCCGCTACCTTCCGTCGCATGGTACTTGCCATCGGATTCTTTTTCCAGAATAGTTTCATAAAAGCGGGCAGCCTCCAGCATAAAGGGCAGCGCTTTTTCCAAAAGGAATTTTTTATCGCCGGTATATTGGTATTGCCGCCAAAAATCAAGTGCTATCTCAGCTATCGGGGTATGGTTAATTTTTTCGCCGGAAGAATTATAGCCGCGTCGTTCAGTAACATCGGAAATAAAAGCGCCATTGGAATTAAAATATTCCTTCGCGTCTTTCTTTGCCTGAGGCAATGAATTGAATCTGAAATCGAGGTAAGGATTCACCAGTTCATGAAAGCCCGCGGCATTCAGTGGCCACGACAGCTGTTGCTGGTTCCAGTGAAAATAAAAGTTCCAGTTCTGAACATCTCTGCTCCAGCTCCAGATGCCGTTGTTAAACCTTCCGGGATATTTACCTCCCTGGGAGGCATTGGCATAAAATATTGTTAAGTACCAGAGATTGTTAAGGTAGTCGTCGCCATAATCCATTAAAGAACGGTTCCAGATCGATTTCCAGATTTCCGCGTTGGCGGTTCGGTAACTTTCTATCCCTTTCTCTTTTGACGCTGAAATGATGTTTTTAAGTTCTGTAACCGGATTTTCATTGGTAGGAGAAGTAACTGAAAATGTGATTTGAACACTTTTTTGTTGATTTCCAGAGAGTTTAATGTTTGCCAGCCGTGAATGCTCACGCGAATAATTTACTGTCAGATCATTGCTTTTTAGTACGCTTCCACCTGCCGCAAAAGTGCCGGATGAAAGTTTTTGAGTGATAAAAGCACCTGAATCATCGGCAATGGCTTCTGTTCCAGTTGTTCCAATTGTGGCATCTCTGTTAATCTGATGATACCAGTGCGAAAATGTACGGGATCCAAAGCGTTCAATTGCTACATCTACAGGGACATTCTCATTCAAATCACTGGTTAATTCATAAAATAAAAGCCCTGATTGATGATCAATGAATGCCTTTAACCCGACCTTCCCAAAAGTGCTCGATCCTTCAAGACTCATGGAGCCATCAGCTAGATTCAGTTTTGCCTTGAATCCGGTAAGATAAAGGGTATTGAAAACCGGCAACTTAAAATCGATCACAATCCGGCAGGCATGACGTTGGGTTGTGCTGTAATCTTCCTCTTTCCCCTCCCAATTATGAAACGGTCCGAACTTGGCATCATCCCAAAGGTCACTTTTATTTACGACGGCTATTAATTTCGAATCCTCACACCAAAAAAGAACCCCGGTCTCACCGTTTCCCAAAGGAATACCTTGCAAGGGATCCACCGGAGGAGAGAGATAGACTAAGTCATATTGCGAGACCCGTCCTGGCCAGGTAATATTCCATGTTGCTGATTTTGGATCAAACGCCGATTGGATGCTTTTGCCGTTCTGAGTTTGTATGGCATAAAGTGGTGAAACCATCAAAAAATAAAAGGCAGAGACTAATAATGCAAGCTTTGTCAGGCGGTTTATCTTATTTATCATAGAAATAGATTATTACTTATTTAATTTTTGAATTTGTTTTTATAAATATCTTATTTTCCGGAAAATGGTTCTCGAAAAACACCTTCTCCGGGCCGTCATATAGCGCTACACGCACTGTTCCCCATGTTTCCTGGTCGCCGGTAGCGTAATAAAGATAGGTTTTCCCTTTGTATTCCAGGATATCGACATCTGAGTTATTTATTCCTTCACCTTCGCTAGCCTCCAATATTGGATTAAAAGCACTTAATTCCCAGTCCATTAAATCTTTTGATCGCGCAAGAAATGAAAGATACCCTTTATGACCTTCCATCTTATCATGCAGATAAATAACATAATAGTAAGGTTTGAAATATCTGATAACCGGACAGGCAGAATATTCATTTTTTACACCGGTAAAGGCCAGCCCTTGAATTTTATCCCATTTCGATAAATCTTGTGAACGTGCAAATTTGAAACAAAACTGAACAGGCTTATCTGATTCGTAAGCCATCAAATAACCTTTGTCATCCTTGCAAACTGAAGAATTAAAAAGGTGTTCGTTACCTTCCGGAAGGATCACCTTTTCGGTTTTCCAGGTTTTCAGATCGGTTGAAGTAAACCTGTCTATGCCTGTTGAATTCATGATACGTCCGAAATCGGTAAATTCGAGGGCAAAGACATTCATTTCAATACCATTGACGAAGGCTGAAACGAAGGAATGTCCTTGTCCGAAACGGGCAACTTCCTTTCCGGTTTGTAAATCATCGATGTATAAATAGGCATCCTTGCCCTTGGCATCAGCACCACCCGGACGGTTGTTGGAGACCAGCAGCAACCGCGAATTAAGAAGAACAGGTGTATTTTCCATCGGTGTTCTTCCAATATCCGAAAAGGCAAAAGGGAGCTTGGTAATTGTTGGTCTTGACTTTTTTAGAACGATGATGGTGGCACCGCAGAACATGAACAAAAAACAGCTACCCAAATAGATTGATATCTTTTTCATAGACTAGAACAATTAATATAAAGGAATCGCACTTTTTTAAAAGGGAAATTAATCAACAAACCTAATTTACATTGCGACAACTTCAAATATGTTAATATTTGAGCCAAGTGTATGTCATTTAAAGATTCCACTGACTTAATTTCATAAAATAAACACTCTTCATAGCTACTTTCAAGCAAGCCAGGTCCAAGAACTTTATGAACTTTCAAACCAAGATCAAAAACAATTTTTGCAAGGTCATTCTCTGTCATTTTTTTCTTTTTTAATAGTGTTTTTTGTGCGATTCTCTTTGTGTTCTTTGTGGTAAGATAATTAATTTGACATTGTGTATAGTATAGATTATCAGTATAATATCTGCTATTTATATCCTATTTCCTTTAATTTGATTTCGAAATCTGCCGGCAATTTTTCCAGTGGTTTTTTCTGATCCAGTGCCGCAAAACGTAATAAATTCCGTAAAATCCTTTCGGCTACGGGGTCAGTTCCTAAGTTATTTCGAATCAATAAAGTATTTAAAATAAAATTCCCGGATCCAAAGGCATTAACAGAAACCATCAATCCCGAAGCGTAATCCAGAGATGATTTGATTGAACCGGCAACAGCCTCTTTTGGCGGATCCTGCCCGATCCAACCCTTTGCAGGTATAATTTCACGGTAAAATTGATGATCCATTATTCCTCCGGCTGGAAGACCGTCAAAAATCGGATGTCGCTTGGCCCATTCATCTTTCAAATAGAGCCAGCTGTACATATCAGAAAGGGAACCTTTGTTTTTCAGCGGGACAAACTTAACCTTGTTTTTTCCTTTATTGAATACTTCAGGAGAGAGAAAAACAGCTGTTGAACCACTGGCGATATGTTCCATAAGTGAAGTAAATGAAGATAATGTATCCTGATTGTCTGGAGGATTTTCCCCTATCAATATCACTTCTCTTGATACTTGCTTTTTCATGTTGAAAGGAAGTGTTTTAATATGATGGTCTGAAAGCCATTTGGTCAATATCGAATCGACTCCCCATGTTGTTACTGCTGTTTCGATGGCAGGCATTTGTCTGGCATCATCAATATAAAATTCAACCTCTCCGCACGTTGGTGCACCACCTCGTTCGAGCGTCGCTAAGAGACGGTATTTCCCGGCAGGACCATTAATTGGCAATTCTATTGAAAAAACTGGTTGCGATAAAGGAGGTTCAACGCCATTTTGTACTCCCTGAATGGCAATGGTTGTTTTGCGTTCAAAAATTTTCTCATTCCCGGGACCAATAACTTGAATAAGGGCTGAATAATCTCCCGGCTTTAGCACATCTTCGTTGGCCAATATCACTTCCAGTTTAACCTTTTCACCCCGGTAACTATTTCTTGGTTCGGCAAACAGACACCAGCGCAAGGGTGCCAGTTCCTCGAACAGCGCGTCAACAGTGCCCGGCTTAAGCTCTCTGAATGTTGTAGTTAAACCCTCTCCTCCCATAACATGATCGTTCATGCCGGTGAGGTTATATCCGATGATTTTAGGATTTGAGCGGATGGCGGTGAGGCCGGTTCTGCGTTGCCCGGCCACCCTTCTGATGCTCTCGGCAAAGAAATCTTCAGGCCTGGGATAAATATCATTCAATTTCCATCGCTCCCAATCTGCCAGGTATTTATCCAGTTTATCTTTATAAAAGGATGCATCCTCGGCTGCTTCTTTGCCTAATTGTTCGAAATGTCGGGTGACGCGCCATAAGTCAACTGAGCTGCCAATACCATATTCCGTCAAAAAGACAGGTTTCGAATTTTTTCCGAGATTCCGGATAAAATCAGTGGATTTACGTGTTTGCGGAACGGTGGGATAAACATGCGCATCGCCGGCTCCCTCACAATAGCCTCCCATTTTTGTCATTTTGGAGGACGAGGCATCCGGCGCATCGTTGCCAAGCAAGTATTCCCATGTTTGCGATTTTGGATTAGATATGGAGCCGATCGAAAACTGACCATCCCAGCGACCGCTTCCCAGAAGTACGACACGGCTGTTATCCAGTGATCTTATCTTGGGTAGCAATGCAACGGCGTGCCGGAAAATCGGACCATCGAATGTTTCGTTCAGCAGTCCCCAGATCACAACACTTGGATGGTTCCGGTCGCGGCGGATCATCCCTAATTGCGAATGATCAAAACGTTGGAACATCACCGAGGAACTGTCCAATCCCTGTGAAGCAAAAGATTCATTGTAAACCATTAATCCTATCTCGTCACATAAATCAAGTTGATATTGTTATGCGCCACCCCAGATAAAGCGAATCGCATTAAATCCCATCACCTTCATGTCCAGTAAATCACGCCGGGCCTGATCAGGATCCCAAGGTACCCTTTGACCGACAGGGTAATTGTTGCACGAATGGGCAGATCTCAGAAAAATGCGTTTCCCGTTAAGCCTGAAGCTTCCGTTTTCGAGTTTAAAATCGCGAAATCCAAATCGGACAGAACGTTCATCTGCTGAGAAATCCTTTTCATTGGTGATACGCAAAGTT
>JBAXOA010000066.1:0-24644 GCA_037133495.1 Mariniphaga sp.
GAGGCCATGAAATGGTCAGAGGAAGAAACCAAGGTGCTGGAAAAGGCAGCCGGGGCGGGATTATACTAGGAGCATTTACTGTTAGTGCTCAAAGACCCGCTGATCAGAGAGTGGCAGACAATACCATGAAGATCGACCAGTCCACGCTGGATGCCTGGTCGGCTCCATACAGGGGGTGGCATTACTATGCTGATCCGGTCATCCCGTCAGATCTTAAAATTCCCGGTAACGAGAAATTTCACAACTTCGATTGCCCTACAGTTTACCAGATTCCCGGCAAAAAGGGGAAATGGTTTCTGAGCTTTATAGGGTCAAATGGAAAGGGATACAACAGTTTTGTTTCTGAGAGTTCAGACCTTATAAACTGGAAAAATCCAATGCTGGCTATGGGCTTTGGAAAAGAGGGTGCATTCGATTTTGGTGGCTGTGTGATAGGAGCTTATCTTTATAAATCCTATGATATTAAAGCTCCTCGTCTCCTGAAAAAGAGAGATGGCAAATTCTGGACACTTTACGGATGTTACCCCAGACAGGGTGGATACGAACTGCGTCCCGGATACGAGGGGGTTGCTTCCGGAAATGACGGTATGACGTGGCAAGGAGCAAAAAACACCCCAATTTTGGCGGTTCAGGATTCTGATTGCGGAGTATGGGAAAAAGATTGCATCTACCAGCCATGGCTTGTTGAATACAAACGAAGATTCTACGATTTCTACAATGCAGCCAATGGGAATAAAGCACAATCCGGAGTGGCCTTTTCACGTGACTTGCTAAACTGGAAACGTTTTGGAGAAAATCCGGTCATTCGTAACCGTCAGGGTGGTTATGATACAGATTTTGCTTCAGATCCTAAAGTCTTTCGTGATGGCGACCACTGGCTGATGTTCTATTTCGGTGTAGGTCAGGGAGGCGCTCATATTATGGTGGCCTTTTCGCGCGACTTAAAGCACTGGACAGCAGATGCAAATCCACTCTATAAAGCAGGCGGTCATCCCGGCGGACTGGATAAGGTATTTGCACACAAAATCTCGCTGGTTTACCGAAAATCGAATGATACTTTTTATATGTATTACTGTGCAGTTGGAAATAAGGGGCGTTGCATTGGCCTCTTAACCAGCCGAAAAATACCTTGAAGAACTATTTGTCATAAATTATAGCCCCATAAAATAAAATGAGATTGGTTTAAAAGAGATTTAAATTATGATCACTTTTACAAAACAGTACAAATGAAGAATTTTATCAGTTTAATTCATTAACCGATTTAAAAAAATGAAAAATTTATCACGCAGATCATTTATGAAGACAGCCTCTGCGGCTGCGGCAGGGGCAATGATCATCCCTAATTTGCTTCGATGCTCCCCAAACAACAGGTTGAATTTTGCCGTTATCGGCGTTGGTGGCCGCGGAGAAGCAAGCTGGACCCAGGTTCCTAAAGAGAGCATTGTTGCCATGTGCGATGTGGACGACCGGCAATCTGCAAAAGGATTTATTGCCTGTCCTAATGCCAAAAGGTACAAAGACTTCAGGAAAATGTTTGATGAAATGGGTAAGGATATCGATGCAGTAATCATTGCCACGCCTGATCATACACACTTTCCTGCGGCTATGGCAGCAATGGAACTTGGCAAACATGTATTTGTTGAAAAACCTTTAGCTCACAATATATGGCAGTTGCGTGTTCTGAAAGCGGCAGCGAAGCATTATGGTGTTGTTTCTCAGATGGGTAACCAGGGACATACGACCAATGGAATCAGGCTTGTAAAAGAGTGGTATGAGGCTGGAGTGCTCGGACAGGTAAAAGAGGTAATTGCCTGGCAAGGTAAAATCAACTTCATCAAAGATGGTTATTTTAAAAGTCCATCAAGCTTTCCGCCTCAAACTGAAGAGGTTCCAAAAGAGCTCGACTGGGATTTATGGCAGGGCCCGGCTGCACACCATCCATTCAATAACATTTATGCACCCAGAACCTGGAGAGGATTTTACGATTACGGCGATGGCAAATTAGGCGACTGGGCATGCCATACGCTGGATGCTCCATTCTGGGCACTTGATCTTGGAATGCCTCTTTCAACTGAAGGTATTATAACAAATCCGGTAGCCGATCATAGCTTTGTGGCTGAGGAATCTGTGGTAACCTGGCAATTCGGAGCCCGTGGTACTAAAGCACCTGTCACAATGAAATGGTATGAAGGCTTTGAAAAACCTGCAATCAGACCTGAATGGGGAGTTGATAAAATACCTGATAATGGGATGATTATGATTGGTGATAAAAAAACACTCATCACAGGAGGGAGACCCAATGATGCGAAATTATTGGTGCCGGCAGAGGAGATGCAAGAGTTCCTTAAAAACGCTCCGGCAAAAACCATCGCCAGAGTCGGTGAAGAACAACCTGTTCAGGAGTGGATTGACGCTATTAAAAATCATACGTTGCCCGGATCAAATTTCGACTATTCGGCAAGCTTAACAGAAATGATTCAGGTTGGTATTCTGGCACAAAGATTCGGCGGAACTATCAATTATGATGCTAAAAACATGAAAGCCATTGGTCGCCCTGAACTGGATGCTCACATTAAAGAACCAGTGCGCGAAGGATGGTCTTATGGAAATAACATCAAGATCTAACTACTAGCTGAACCACCAATGCATCTATATCATTGCTTAACAGCGTATTAAATATTTAAATTGTCAATTATAAGCTGCCTCAGGTCTGGCTTGAGGTGGCTTATAATGATAATCCCCATTCTCAGATTTTGTCAGAATATTAATACTGATTAGTCCAAGTTGTGGTTTCTATATTAGCAGAAGGTAGAATAACCAGTATTTCAACTAATCAGAAAGAATTTATAATCAAGGATTTAAGCATTAAAGAACAAATTATCTTCTGATGAAAAAAGTATTTTTCGCCGTAATTCTATTGCTCTTAATACTTCCAACTGCCAATTGTCAGCCCGCCTCAGTTCGTGAGAATGAAAAATACACGACCAAACTTTCTGCTAATCGTGAAATTAAAGTTGAAAATCTCTTTGATAATCCTCCTGATTCTGCAAAACCTAGCTGCTTTTGGTGGTGGTTTAATAGCCTGGTAGATAAACCGGGAATCACACGTGACCTTGAGGAATTTAAGAAAAAAGGGATGGGAGGGGTTGTTCTGGTTTGTTCAGGCAACGACTATGGTGTTGCAGAAATGCCCAGAGGACCGGTCTTTTTATCTCCCCAATGGATGGAACTTTTCAGACATGCCCTCGACGAGGCAGCCAGACTCGGATTGGAAGTCGGCGTAAATTTTGGAGGAGGAGGCTGGGATATGGGGGGAGCGTGGATTCCGCCTGAATTGAATTCAAGATGGTTTGTTCAGTCGGAGTTAAATCTGACAGGGCCACAAACATTCTCAGGAAAGCTACCCGTTCCGGATCCGCGATCAGGGTATAAAGCTCCTCATTATGGTAATGTAACTCATTACATGACCTGGCCTAAAGAAAAAATGGATTATCGGTTAAACTCGGTGGTTGCTTTTCGGGAGACAAAAGGGTCTTCTTTGGGAATTGAAAGGCTAAAATTCCTGGATGCAAAAAGTAACCGACTGGATGGCAGCCTTTTTACCCCTGCAAACACGGTTATGAATGTACCCATGAAACCATGGGAGATTTCGAATGGTGATAAGCCAATTGCAATAAGTGAAGTAGTGGATTTATCATCAAAGTTAATGGCTGATGGTACCTTGGATTGGAAAGTTCCGTCAGGGAAATGGACAATTATCACTACGGGGCATGTCGCTACAGGGGCAGACGTAAGATGTGTACTGCCCGAAGTAGGTTATGTATTAGAAGTTGATTGGTTTAGCCGCGCAGCAACTGATCTCCATTTTAAAAATCTTGGAGATCTTCTATTAAAGGAAGCGGGGTCACATGCCGGAAAAACGCTGAAATACTTCCATACCGATAGTTTTGAAGACGGATATCCAAACTGGACCGATAAGCTCATCAAAGAATTTAAAAAATACCGCGGCTATGATCCAACGCCTTACCTGCCTGTTTTCGCAGGAAGAATTGTAGGGAACGCTGAAATTTCAGATCGTTTTCTATACGACTATCGTAAAACAATTGCTGATTGTTTTGCAGATAACAGCTACGGACGATTCGCGGAGTTATCACATGCCCGGGGCTTAGGGATCCAATGTGAGGCAGCCGGACCGAGCTGGTCGGGTACAGTATGTATGGATGGCCTTAAGAATCTTGGACGGTGCGACAACCCAATGGGCGAATTCTGGGTTGACGGAGTTGTCAGTAACAACCAGAATTTAGTAGGCAAGCAAACTGCCACTGCCTCGCATATTTATGGTCGGAAAACTGCTTCAGCAGAAGCATTTACAGGAGGCGGTCACTGGCAGCAATATCCGGCGATGCTAAAACCGATTGCCGACCGCGCCTTTTGTGAAGGAATCAACCGGTTAGTTTTTCACACAATGACCTCCACCCGGCCAAAGGACGGCCTTCCCGGCTATGAATATGGGGCAGGAACACATTTCAACCCCAATGTTACGTGGTGGAACCAGGCTGCAGGACCCTGGCTGAGCTACATCAACCGCTGTCAGGCAATGCTGCAGAGCGGATTATTCGTAGCAGATGTACTATATTATAACGGCGACTGGGCGCCAAATCTTGTTGATGTCAAACACGTTGACCCGTCGCTTGGGAAAGGATACGACTATGATGTTTGTAATGCGGAAATACTCCTGACACGATTGAGTGTTAAAGATGGCCGGATTGTTTTGCCCGATGGCATGAGTTACCGTTTATTGGTTTTACCCGAGAGTAAATTCATGCCTGTGGAGGTGATCAAAAAAATCAAAGAGCTGGCAGAAGCCGGCGCTACTATAGTCGGGCAGCAACCTGAAAGGGATCCCGGATTGCATAATTATCCGCAATGCGATAATGAAGTTAAAAAATTGGCAGTGTATTTATGGGGCCCCAACACCGGCAATATGCCATCAGATAATAAAGTTGGAAAAGGACATGTAATTACCGGAACGAGATTGAGAGACATCCTTTTGTCCGGCAAGCTGCCTGCTGACTTTGAGGCTGTTGGAACTGATTCAGTAAGTTTTGTTGATTATATCCACAGAACTACACCCGAAGCTGAAATTTACTTTCTGGCAAATCGGAATGACAGAACTGAACGGATCAAAGGAATCTTTCGAGTTCACGACCGTGAGCCTGAGTGCTGGAATCCTATGACAGGAGAAAAGCAGAAACTGACCGGATTTGAAAAATTGCAGGGACAGACAGCAATTTCGATTGAATTTCAACCTTATGAGTCCATGTTTATTGTATTTCCAAAAGCTGATCCTGAGAGATCACTAAAGAATATCAGTAGTTTTTTGCCCCTGAAACCTGTTTATGAACTGACCGGTGCGTGGAGCATTCAGTTCAACAAAGATTGGCTATATCCGCTAAATGGACTCAGTCCGGACCAGTCTAACGGGATATTTACATTTAGCAAGCTTGAAGACTGGAGCAAACGGCCGGAAGAACCTGTACACCATTATAGCGGTGCTGCAACCTACAAAAAAATATTTACCATCGCCGATTCAACGATTGTTCACAATACGAAGATTTATCTTGATCTGGGGAATGTCAGGGAAACAGCTCATGTCTGGTTAAACGGCAAGGATATGGGTGTTTTATGGTGCAGACCTTTTCGAACCGACATTTCCGGCTTGTTAAAAACAGGTGAAAATACCCTTGAAATTGAAGTAGTCAATCTATGGCCTAACCGGTTAATCGGAGATGAATCGCTGCCTGCAGAACAAAGAAAAACCAGAACCAATGTGATATCCTATAAATCAAATTCGCCGCTGCTCTCTTCGGGGCTCTTAGGTCCGGTTACGTTGCAAACAAATAAAAATTATTAACTATGAATCAAAAAAGATACCTTGTCCTGATAGTTGGCATAATCGCATTTTGTATAAGTACGAATATAGCAAATGCACAACATATTAGTGAATGGCAATCTACTTCGCGCATCAAAAACAAACTCACACATGTCGTTCCTTCATTATGGCAGGATTTGCCTAAACTAAATGCAAAAACAAAAATTAAACTTTTGGATGTTGACGGACCCGGTGTAATTTCGATGTTCCATAGTTGTGCCTTTGTCGCTCCAGGCGAAGGGATCTCATTTAATCTGGATTCATATGTAAGTCAAAATGTAATCCTTCGCATATTCTATGACCGAGAAGAAAAACCATCCATCGAAATGCCGCTTATGGATTTTTTTGCCGATATACAGTGTAAAAGCAAGTACTTCAATTCCCTTTACTTTTCTAAAGTAAAGGAGTCACACAATTGTCGGCTTCCTATTCCCTTCCACAAACATATCATTGTTGAAATAGAAAATCCCACAGATAAAAATCTGACTGCATATACCGATATCCAATGGGAGAAAGTAACCGCTATTCCTGCCGACTGCGGCTATCTCCGAACAGACTACCGTGATGGAATTATAGATCCCAAAATACCGGCTTGTGTATTCGAACTCAATAAACCAGCATCCATTGTGGCGCACTGGATCCAATATGAATCGGAGAAGAGCTTCGGAAATGGCGACCTGATTTGCGAAAGTAATCAGGAGATTTACCTTGACGGTGACGAGCTCCCCACTATAAATTACCTGGGGACTGAGGATGCCTACGGATTCTCGTGGGGATTCAGGGACACAGCCTCAGATAATTACTCAGCCATTGTGAAGCGGGAAGAACTCAAACCCAGCGGAAGAAGGATTGCCGTTCTGAGATGCCGCGAAAATGACGCAATCTCCTTCAGAAAATCATGCAAATGGATGATCACCTATCTTACTGATCCCGGAACTGTCAAAGCTTTTGGAGAAGGAAAGGTACCATTCCGGCATTGTGTCTATTACTATTCAAAATAAAATAAATTATTGGAATGAGAAAATTAGTATTGATACCCTTAATTTTATCGGTTTTCGGGCTTTCGTTTACCCCAAAACAGGAGGCTCAAAAACTCCACATTATTCCACAACCTGAATCGGTGGAAATTAAAAAAGGACATTTCACACTTTCGTCGGATACCAAAATTTTCATACCCGGGGAATTTTTGAAAGATTTTGAGCCTTATGTGAAGGAAAAAATGATGAATGATGCAGGACTGAAGGTTGCTGTTTCAAAATGGGAACCTTCGACCTCCAAAAATTTTATCCGATTTGAAAAAACAGACGATCCGGCTATTGCAAACGAAGGCTACATACTGGAAATTTCTGATAATCAAATAATTGCTAAGGCAACCAGCTATGCCGGAATCTTTAATGCCTTTCAAACAATCAGGCAGACCATTCCGGCAAATGCCCGCCAATTTCCTGACAAATCAATCAGTATCCAAAACCTGTCGGTTAAAGATAAACCCCGCTTTGAGTGGAGAGGACTCATGCTTGATCATTCGCGTCATTTTCAGCCTAAAGAGTTTATCATCAAACAGATCGACGTTATTTCATCCTATAAAATCAATAAATTCCACTGGCATCTAACTGATGATCAAGGGTGGCGTATTGAGATTAAAAAATATCCAAACCTCGTCAAAAAAGGGGCCTGGCGGGCCGACAGAACAGGGATTCACTGGTGGAGCCGTGAGTTTGCAAAGCCTGATGAACTAAAACCCATCGGTGGCTTCTATTCACAGGAAGAGATCAAGGAGATTGTTGAATATGCAAGAATACGAAATGTGGAAATTATTCCCGAAATCGATCTCCCCGGCCATTCAAAGGCACTAAAAGCAGCATATCCAAATCTCTCGTGCCGGCAGGATCTTCTTTTCGAAGTATCGACAGGTGGCAGATCGCCGAACAATACAATTTGTGCGGGCAGAGAATCCACCTATGAATTTATTGATGGAGTAATTGGTGAAATCGCAGCCCTTTTCCCTTCAAAATATATCCATATCGGAGGTGATGAGTGCAATAAAAACGATTGGACGGTATGCACCGAATGCAACAAAAAATTAAAAGAGAACCATCTGGAGAATTTCGAAGAGCTGCAAAGTTATTTCATTTCGCGTATCAACAGCCAGATCACCCAACGGGGTAAAACAATGATAGGATGGGATGAAATTCTGAGTGGGAAGGGGACTCCCGGAGCTATTATAATGGCCTGGAGAAGAAACAGGTATTCTCCTGAAGTGGACGCACCCCGTGCCGGATATCAAACAATCCAGGCTTCCTACACCGATTCCTACATCAACAACCACCAGGGACCTGCCTATCTTGAACCCGAAGCTCCCAGAGGAATTATTCCATTGAAAAAAGTTTACGAGTATGAACCGGTGCATAAAGGGTTAACTGACCAGGAGGCTGGTCGCATCATGGGAACACAGGTGTGCCTGTGGGGCGAATTCACCCCTAATCCGGAGATCTGCGAGTTAATGTTATACCCCCGGGTTCTGGCCAATGCCGAGGTTGGCTGGACAAAACCAGAATTAAAAGATTGGAAAAGATTTCAATATGCCGTTGAAGAAAATTTTGTGCGGCTTGACCGCGATCATGTGATTTACTCAAAAAGCACGTATAATCCGATGATTACCTTTGTCGCTGACACGATCAAAAATACAGCAAAAGTTCAGATTCTGCCAGATTCCGATATCCATCTTCTTTTTTATACCATTAATGGGACAGACCCCACCCCAAAATCGAAGAAATATAATGAGCCATTTACGTCTGATTTAAATTCAGTGGTAAAGACGGCTGTTTTCAACAGAAAAGGAGAACTTTTAGGTAAGGTGGTTGCGCAGCGTCTGGAGGTAGTAAAAAAAGTAAAATGAATATTAAATCATTGAATAATAGCCATTATGAAAAAATATAAATGGCAATATTGTTTAGTTCTTCTGTTTTATCTATTCTATTTCCCGGCCTCCGCCCAAATAGATGCTTCAATAGTGGCAGGTTTTCAAAATCCACCCCAAGAGGCCAGGCCGGGAGCTTTCTGGCATTGGATGTACGGAAATGTAACCAGTGAGGGGATTACCAAAGACCTGGAATTAATGAAAAAACTAGGAATGGGTGAGGTTACTCAGTTCCATAATGCCTGGGTAACAGATGATGGCAGAAGACCTCCCACGCAGCGGGGACCAGTAAGATTTATGAGTAAGGAGTACCGTGAGCTATTTCTTCACGCTGTAAAAGAGTCCGATCGTCTGGGAATGAAAATCGGAGCACAGATTTGCGATGGTTTTAGCCAGGCCGGGGGGCCATGGATAGCGCCTGAAAAAGGAATGAGGCTAATTCAGGTTGCCGTGTCCACTGCTGATCCTGTTAAATCGTTTTGCGACACCGTTCCCGATCATACGATTGCAGTTATAGCGTTTCCTGCATTTACTGGGGAAAAAATTAACAAAACTTTAAACGTTTGGAACTTCAAACCTTCAGAAGGAATCGTGCTAAACTCTGACAGCTGCGTCGTTCTTACTAAATTAATACAGCAAGACCGAACCCTTAACTGGAAACCAACTAAAGGAAAGTGGACGGTTTTCACGTTTTATCACACTCTAAAAAACAAAACCAATAATCCGGCATCACCAGAAGGCACTGGCCTGGAATGCAATAAGCTGGATCACAATGCAGTAAATCTGATTCTCGACAATTATACGGGAAAGTTAATTCAGGATGCCGGTGAACTTGCGGGAAAAACATTTAATCACATTCTGATAGATAGTTGGGAATGTGGACTGCAATCGTGGACGGATGATTTTATTGCTGCATTTGAGAAATATAATGGATACAACCCTGTTCCATTTTTGCCGGTATTATATGGAATATCGGTGCAAAATGCGGAGATAAGCAACCGTTTTTTATTCGACTACAGAGCGACACTGGGAAATCTTCTGGGAAAAGAATATTATGGGCATGTCAATCAATATGCGCATGAAAAGGGGATGATATTACAGGCAGAATCACTTTACGGCGGTCAAGGGATGCCCGGAAATCCATTATCTCTTTATGGAATCTGCGATATCCCTGTGAACGAAATCTGGATGGGCCGGAATGTAAAAATGAGAGCCAACACAAGTAGTGCAGCTGCTGCAGCTCACGTATATGGCAAGCGGATCATCAAAGACGAATCATTTACCGTCGGAGGTGGAAGTGGCGACTTTTCGAATGTCCCGTCCACCTTAAAGCCGATTGCAGATTTTAACTTCTGCAGGGGAACAAATTCACTTGTTTTACACTGCTCTGTTCATCAACCCTATGACGACAAACCAGGGTGGACGCATGGATGGAACGGGGTTAATTTTCACAGGGGAAATACATGGTGGGAAAAATCAAAATCATTTATTGACTATATTTCACGCTGCCAATATCTGCTGCAGCAGGGGCTATTCGTGGCAGATGTATGCCAATATGTTGGTGATGAGGACACCTTTAGTGATCATTATGATGAATTAGTAGTGAAGGATTTGCCAATGGGTTTTCGTGCAGACATTTGTGACAATGATGTTTTACTGAAAATGGAGGTTCAAAACGGTAGAATAATTCTTCCGGATGGAATGTCATACGCCGTCCTTCTATTGGCCGACAAAACCACTATGTCGCCTGAGATTGTTGATAAGCTGCTGTATCTTGTCAGAAACGGGGCAACAGTTTTAGGTCCCAAGCCACTCAAATCACCCGGTCTCAAAGGTTATCCCGAATGTGATCGCCTGGTTAACAAGAGCGCTTCTGATTTGTGGGGAGAAAATAATACGGAGATTGTAAACCGAAGTTACGGAAAAGGGAAAATCATCAGTGGCAAAAAGCTTGAAACAGTCATGGCTGAGAAAAAACTGACACCAGATTTTTTCTTTAAAACACCTGATAACCAGCAATTAAACTTCATACATCGACAAATGTCAGGGTGCGACATCTACTTTGTCTCAAATACAGGAGATGCCTGTGTAGCAGATTGCAGATTTCGGGTTTCGGGCAAAAAACCTCAGGTATGGAATCCTCTTACAGGTGAAATTTCAGCTATTGCAGTTTATGATGCATCGGAAGGATCAACGCGAATTCCATTATCCTTTGAGAAAAATGGATCTAAATTCATTATCTTCAGCGAGAAAGAGACAGATCACATCAAAGAAATAAGGTGGAGCGACAGTGTTATTTTCGCTTCAGGAAAACCTTTAAACGGAGCGTTTCCCCTCTCCTTTAATGATTTTACGTATAAATCACCAGCAGGTATCAGGATCGTATCTTCGGGTAAACTTGAGCATCTAAAGCTGAAAATGAGCTCGGGGACTAAGCATGATATTTCAATCAATAAATCAGATGCAGATCTCCGGCTATCAAAATCCTGGACAGTCGATTTCGAGCCCCACAGAGGTGCTCCTGCTCAGATTAAGCTTGACAGCTTAATTTCATGGACAAATTATCAGGACAAAGGAGTCAATTATTTTAGTGGTACCGGCACCTATAAAAAGCAGCTTTCTTTTCCGAAAGAATACCTCAGTGACAACACGAGCATCTTCCTTGATCTGGGGCAGGTAAAAGAACTTGCTGAAGTAGTGATCAACGGGAAATCTATTGGCATTTTATGGTGTCCCCCTTATGTAACCGATATTACAAAATATGTTATTCCTGGCAAAAATGATCTGGAAATAAGGATTACAAATACTTGGGTGAACCGACTGATCGGAGATAAAAATGTGCCTGAAAATCAACGTATTTGCCGAATATATTCTCCTGATCCGAAATGGTACAATGCAGGCTCAAAACTTCCATTGTCCGGTTTACTTGGTCCGATTGTTATCAGAGCATCAAAAACTACTACTATCAACTTGAAAAATTAATCTAAACCAAATTTAAATGAGGTATTTCAAACAGGGAACCATTAGCAATTACTTGATAATTTTCGTTTTCTTTATTCATCTTTCCCTTGTGGTAGATGTGCCGACCGTCAATGCACAGTCAATTAAAGCCGATGTAACTCTTCATTGGTTCAATGCGAAGGAACTTTGCATTGAAGGGAAAGGCTGGTCTGACACCAAAAAATTTTATGACCGTTTACCGGCAAAAGCTGAGGGCGTGGTGCGATCTGCAATATGGGATCTAAGTGAAGAAACGCCAGGGATAGTGGTGCGATTTGTCACAGATGCCACCTCAATCTCAGCCCGCTGGACTTTACGAAAGACGAAACTTGGATTACCCAATATGCCGGCCAGCGGTGCAAGCGGCCTCGACCTTTATGTACGGTTTAAAGGTGAATGGCGATGGCTGGGTGCAGCACGCCCATATGATTCTGTCACAAATGAACAAAGACTGACTACCGGAATGTCACCCGGCCTTCGCGAATGCCTGCTTTATCTTCCGCTCCGCAATGGAATTGAAAAACTTGAGATTGGCGTGCCTGAAGGAGCCACATGCGAACTGCCTCCCGCACGCCAAAAACCTACAAAATCAGTGGTGTTTTACGGAACTTCTATTGTACACGGCGGCGCTGCATCGAGGCCCGGAATGGCTTATCCGGCCATCCTCTCCCGGCGACTCGATTGCACCATGATTAACCTTGGATTCTCTGGCAATGCAATCTGCGAACCCGAACTTGCAGCTCTTTTGGCAGAACTCGACCCTTCAGTTTATATGCTTGACCCATTACCCAATATGAACGCCGAATTAGTGAAGGCACGAATGCCTGCATTCATTGCTAAAATCAGGGAGGTACATCCCAAAACTCCCATCGTACTGGTTGAAAACACCGAAATGGGCGATGCACCGGTCAATCCTTCACGCCGGGGAGGCTATTCCGCTTCAAATGCAGTTTTGCGTAAAATTTATGAAGAACGCGTCAAGGGGGGTGACAGAAAACTCTTTTACATCCGGGGAGAAAAATTACTGGGTACCGACGGAGAAGCAACAGTGGATCGCGTTCATCCGTCAGACCTTGGCTTTATGCGCATGGCCGATGTGATGGAACCAATTTTGAAACGAGCCTTGCAGAATGTTAGATAACATTTGTATTTATTTAAATTTGAATATTCATTATGAAGATAGATAAGATGAACCATCTGCTACAAAAAACTATTCTGGCCCAGGGAATTTTTCTTGCCGCGAATATGACGCTATCCGCAGGCAATGTAAAAAGCAAAATGCCGAATATCATCATCTTTCTAACTGATGATCAGGGCTATCAGGATGTAGGATGCTTTGGATCACCACTGATCAAAACACCAAACCTTGACCGAATGGCCAGGGAAGGTGTTCGGTTTACCGATTTCTACTCCGCTGCCCCGGTATGTTCTCCTTCACGCGCCGCTTTGCTGACAGGCTGTTATCCTCCCAGGGTAGGTGTGCCTCGGGTTCTTTGGCCTGATGATAAAATTGGTCTCGATCCGAGAGAGATCACGATAGCCGATATGCTGAAAGTAAAAGGTTATGCTACAGCCTGTATCGGGAAATGGCATCTGGGTGACAAACCTGAATATCTCCCCGGGAAGCAGGGATTCGACAGTTATCTGGGAATTCCCTATAGCAACGATATGACCATCAATCCCAAAGTTCAAATATCCAAAGATGTGGTTTACCGGGAAGGAGTCTCACCGGAAACCATCCGGACTAAACCCCTTGGAAGCGGCAACGTTCCGCTTATGCGTGATGGTAAGGTGATTGAATATCCTGTCGATCAGACGTTGCTTACCAAAAAATATACAGAAGAGGCGGTAAAAATCATCACCGAAAACAGAAATAAACCTTTCTTTCTCTACCTGGCTCACACAATGCCTCATATACCGCTTCACGCTTCGGCAGACTTCTATGGGAAAAGTGCACGTGGGTTGTATGGAGATGTCATTGAGGAGATAGACTGGAGCATGGGAGAAATACT
Organism: Mariniphaga sp.; assembly: GCA_037133495.1. Lineage (GTDB taxonomy): Bacteria > Bacteroidota > Bacteroidia > Bacteroidales > Prolixibacteraceae > JAAFHB01. The sequence goes on from JBAXOA010000066.1 coordinate 13,865, forward strand.
TAAAACGCTGAAATCGTTGAATATTGATGAAAACACTTTGGTGATTTTCACTTCGGATAATGGCCCCTGGAACCTGAAGAATGGTATGGGTGGAAGCGCAGCTCCGTTACGAGGCTTCAAATTCGAAACTTATGAAGGAGGGATGCGCGAACCCATGATTGCCCACTGGCCCGGAAGAATCCCCGCAGGATCGGTCTGTTCTGAGATTGCCTCAACAATCGATTTGCTCCCGACCGTCGCTTATCTGACTGGCAGTAAAAATCCTTCCAATCGTGTTGATGGTAAAAATATCTGGCCGCTTCTGTCAGGAAAAAAAGGGGCTAAAACTCCCCATAACTATTATTATTACTATTCAGGAACTTCGCTTCAGGCAGTACGCAGCGGAGCATGGAAATTAAGACATGTCAAAGAAAAGGACGAACTTTATGATCTGGCGACTGACATCTCAGAGAGTAAGAATGTCGCATCAGACCATCCCGAAATTGTAAAACGATTGACCAATGCCATCACAAAGTTCGACAAGGAACTTAAATTACACGAACGTAAATTTTAATATCAACATGATCATTATTCCGCCCGCTGGCTGATAGCATTATTAATTGACAATTACTTATTTTACCATGGAGTCTAAATTAACACCCTTAATATTAGGTTTTTGTGCGCTATCAGGTTCGTTACCCCTTTATGGCACCAATAATATCCCTGAGGTAAAAAAACCAAATATTGTATTAATCATGTCTGATGACATGGGATACTCAGATATTGGCTGTTATGGCAGTGAAATAAAAACACCCAATCTCGATGCACTGGCAATGAATGGCTTGCGGTATACCCAGATTTATAATTCGGCAAGGTGCTGCCCTACCCGTGCTTCGTTGCTGACCGGTTTGTATCCCCACCAGGCAGGCATAGGTCACATGATGAATGACAGAGGATCAAAAGGATATCGCGGCGACCTGAATAACAATAGCCTGACCATTGCACAGGTCTTGAAATCTGCTGGGTACTCAACCTGTATGGTTGGGAAATGGCATGTTACACCGTTATTGCCGACGGTCAAAAATCCGGATAAGCACAACTGGCCTTTGCAACGCGGATTCGACCGGTTTTTTGGAACCATACACGGAGCAGGAAGTTTCTACGATCCAAATTCACTGACATCGGGTAACACGTTTATTGCACCCGGAAAGGATTTTTATTATACCCAAGCCATCAGCGATACTGCGGTAAAATTTGTTGAACAGCAATCTTTCGAAAAGCCTTTTTTTATGTATGTGGCCTACACCGCTGCTCATTGGCCATTGCATGCCCTGCCGGAAGATATTGCAAAATACAAAGGTTTTTACAACAAAGGATGGGATGAATTAAGGAAACAGCGCTACAAAAGGATGATTGAAATGGGCATTATCGATCCCAAATGGAAATTATCGGATGCCACTCCGGAGGATTGCAAATGGGACAATACTGCGATGAAAGATTGGCAGGCTGCCTGCATGGAGGTTTATGCTGCCATGATCGACCGGATGGATCAGGGGATCGGCCAGATTGTTGCAACGCTAAAAAAGAGAGGCCAGCTCGAAAATACCCTGATTCTGTTCTTGCAGGACAACGGGGCCTGCTCGGAGCAATGGGGTTTCTGGAATAAAAAACCGTTTGATGTCAACCCTGACACCCTCCAACCAATGGCTCCTAATGAGCTGCAATACAGGATGCAACCCCAACAAACCCGCGATGGCAGACCGGTACGTTCAGCCAAAGGGGTATTTCCCGGAGCTGCCGACACTTATATTGGATATGACATCAGTTGGGCGAACGCGTCAAACACCCCTTTCCGAATGTATAAGCACTGGGTCAACGAAGGGGGCATCGCGACTCCGCTAATTGTGCATTGGCCAGCCGGTTTCAGCGCAAAAGGGGAATTCCGATCCCAGCCGGGTCACGTGATTGATATCATGGCCACATGCGTGGATGTGTCCGGCGCAAATTATCCTGCTAAAATAACCGATAATGAAATAGTTCCAATGCAAGGATTCAGCCTGGCTCCTTCATTTACCAATAAAAAACTCAATCGGGCGGCCATTTACTGGGAACACGAAGGGAACAGGGCGGTCAGGGAAGGGAAATGGAAACTGGCGTCAAAATCAGTGTTGAATAATAGTTTTGCCTTTGATAAAATTGACGAACTGGATCTGAAAGACTGGGAATTATACAACATGGAAAATGATCGCACAGAATTATATAACCTTGCTGATCAACATCCTGAAATTGTAAAAAAGATGGCCATCGAATGGAATACGTGGGCCAGATCAGCTGATGTTATTCCAAAACCACGTAAATAAAAAATAGAATGCAGAGAAGAAATTTTTTAAAAACGGGACTGATTGGTTGCAGCGTCAGCCTTCTCCCCTATTTGCTGCACGCCCAATCAAAAACAAAACTACCCAATGTTTTGCTTATAGGTGACTCAATTTCACTGGGATATACAAAATTTGTTCAGGAGATGCTTGAAGGCAAAGCGAATGTTCAGCATGCTCTAAATCCCAAAGGTGGTGCAGAAAACTGTGCGGGGACAACAAACGGACTGAAAAATATCGACCGGTGGCTCAGTGGCACAAAATGGGATGTGATACATTTCAATTTTGGGTTGCATGATCTTAAGCATGTCGATCCGGTTACAGGGATTAACAGTGAAAAAGCAGAAGATCCTCAACAGGCAGATTTGAAGACTTACGAAAAGAACCTCACGGTGATCGTAAGTAAACTTATCGCAACGAAAGCCATTTTAATTTTCGCGACCACCACACCATTTCCGGATAAGCCAAACGGCCCTTTGCGCAGCGCCGATCAGGCTGAAAAATACAATAACGCAGCTTTGAAGATCATGGAAAAAAATAAAATACTGATTAATGACCTTTATTCATTTACATTACCCAGGATGAAGGAATTACAACTGCCCAAAAACGTTCATTTTTCTAACGAAGGGAGTAAAATTATTGCAAAACAGGTTGTTGAAAAGATTCTTTCTGTAATTTGAATAAATAACGATATAAATAATTCAATAGTATGAAACTAAATTTCAGTAAATATGCCGGTCTCGCCCTTTTGGGAGTGATGGCCGGATCAGCCAACGGACAAACGCAGAAGATGCCTAATGTCGTTTTAATCCTTGCCGATGACATGGGATATGGTGACCTGAACTGCTATGGTGCCACTCGTTATACCACTCCTAATCTCGACAAGCTGGCAGCCGGTGGCATAAGGTTCACTAATTTTTATGTCTCTCAAGCCGTTTGCAGCGCTTCGCGTGCGGCACTGCTCACCGGATGCTACTCCAACAGGGTTGGCATCGCGGGTGCATTGAATCCGGGTTCATTGGTCGGATTAAATTCTCAGGAGGAGACTATCGCGGAGGTGCTTAAAAAAAGAGGCTATAAGAGCGCCATTTTCGGGAAATGGCACCTGGGCTTTCAACCGCAGTTCTTGCCGTTGCAACAAGGGTTCGATGAGTACTTTGGACTGCCTTATTCGAACGATATGTGGGGATACAACATTAATGGAGAACACAAAAATCCCAACTATCGTCCTTTAAAGTTAATCGACGGGAACAAAGAGGTAAAAGAAATTACTTCGATGGATGATCAGGCACAGCTGACTACAATCTATACCGAACATGCCGTTTCGTTCATCGACAGGCACAAAAAAGAACCATTCTTCCTCTACATGCCCTATGCGATGCCTCATGTTCCGATTGCAGCATCCAATAAATTTAAAGGGAAGAGCGAACAAGGGGTTTATGGCGATGTGCTTATGGAAATCGATTGGTCGGTAGGGCAAATTATGGAGACACTCACCAAGAATGGACTCACTGAAAATACCCTGGTTATTTTCACCTCAGACAACGGGCCATGGCTCAATTTCGGAAATCATGCCGGCTCGGCTGGTGGATTGCGCGAGGGAAAAGGGACCAGCTGGGAAGGTGGTCAGCGAGTGCCATGCATCATGAAATGGCCGGGCCATATCCCGGAAGGTTTGGTCTGCAACAAAATAGCCTCAACAATTGATGTCTTACCAACACTAGCTCACATCACTCAGTCACCGCTTCCGGCTCATAAAATCGACGGAGTGAATATCCTTCCATTGATGACAGGTGATCAGAACGCCAATCCGCGCGAAGTATTTCTATACTACTACAACGCGAATTGTCTGGAAGCTGTTCAGAAGAATCAGTGGAAACTTGTTTTTCCACATCCATCGAGGACTTATGAAGGATTCGCGCCCGGGAAGGACGGAGTTGGCGGGAAAACAGCCTCGGTCCAGGTCGGATCAGCCCTTTACGATTTACGCCGCGATCCGGGTGAACGTTACGATGTAAAAGAGTACAACCCTGAAGTTGTTGCGGAGCTTTCTAAAATCGCTGATGAAGCAAGATTAGACCTTGGGGATGGAATTATGAATATTAAAGGGGCCAATGTTCGTGAACCTGGAAGGGTTGAGGAACCTAAATAAAAAATATTTTTTCAATAAAAAAAAGTTTTATAAAATAAAAGTAATAGACTATGATTTGTAAGCTGGCAAGTATCACCGCCTTTACAGGCTTGTTAATAGTTGGTTACAACGTGTCTCAGGCACAACCCCGCAAATTGCCCAACATCCTCCATATCCATGCCGACGACCATCGCCCGGACGGTTTGCACGCTTTGGGGAATCCATTGCTGATTACGCCGAATCTCGACTTGCTGGTGATGAGTGGTATAACTTTTACCCATTGTTACACCATGGGTTCTATGATCGGGGCTGTTTGCACTCCGAGCCGAACCATGTTGCTGACCGGAAGATCCTGGCAGCGAATCCCGGGAGCACCCGATGCAGCATCTAATGCCGGTGATCCTGGAACCTTCCTGCCACGAGTCATGGCAACAGCCGGCTATCAGACCTGGCACATGGGTAAGAAAGGGAACGGTTTTCCGGCAGGATTAAAGGAATTTGAAACCAGCATCATTGACGATGCACGAGGCAAAACACCAGCAGACGACCGTGCACATTGCTGCCAGCGGTTAGCCGACAGTACGATAGTTTTTCTCAAGGGCCGCAATGCCGGTAATTCAGCAAGGCCTTTCTACATTTACATTGCACCTCCTGTACCGCATGACCCCCGCTCCGCCGAGCCACAGTTTAAAAAACTTTACGATCCCGCAAAGATCCCTCTTTCTCCTGCTTTCCTTCCGCTCCACCCCTTTGACAACGGCGAAATGACGGTCCGCGATGAAATGCTGGCGCCATGGCCGCGCACACCTGAAGATACAAAACAACAGAATGCCGACTATTATTCCTGCATTACAGGATTCGATTACCATGTAGGCCGTATCTTTGCCGAGTTAAAGGCCAGTGGCGAGTGGGACAATACGATTATCATCTTCAGCGGTGATAACGGACTCTCCCTCGGAGAACACGGACTATTCGGGAAACAAAATCTTTATGAATTTGGTGGAATGCACGTTCCACTTGTCATTGCCGGACCCGGCATAAAAAAAGGTAAAAGCGAAGCGTTCGTTTACCTCATGGACCTGTTCCCAACCTTTGCTGAGTTTGCGGGTGCAACGATTCCCTCCGGTGTTGAGGGAAAGAGCATTGTACCCATCCTGACAGGGAAGGAAACAAAAGTCCGCGACTTGTGCTACACCGCCTATCGCGACGGCCAGCGCTCCATCCGAGACGACCGCTGGAAACTTATCCGTTACCCGCTTGTGGACCGGACGCAGCTTTTCGATCTTAAAACTGATCCGCATGAATTGAATAATCTGGCCAACAAACCCGAATATACTTCGAAACTAAGTGAATTGACAGTATTGCTTAAGAAAGAAATGAAAGGCTATGCTGACACTTTCCCGCTCGTGGTTGCCAATCCCAAACCGGCAGAATGGACTCCCCCACCAAAAGGTCTTCAGCCAGCGAAAAGAATGGTCAAATAAAAAATTAATAAATAATTATCATAATACCTGTTAGTATGAAAAACATAAAGATGGAGTTTCAGCGCGGCTTACTACTGTTATTTCTGGTCGCAGGATTTCAATTTTTTATGATTCATTTTTGCCTGGCCCAGGGTCAGGACGCTCCGCAGTGGGGCGAAAAACATACCCGAAATATGATTTCAGCTGAAACAGGTTTACCCTCAACATTTAATATTGAAACCGGGAAAAATGTTAAGTGGTCGGTTCCTGTTGGAAGTGATTGTTATGCAACACCGGTAACCTCAAAAGGGAAAATTTTAATTGGGGCCAATAATGCAGATGAACGTAATCCACGTCATAAGGGCGACCGTGGTATTTTACTCTGTTTGAATGAATCGGATGGCAGTTTGTGCTGGCAATTGGTCGTTCCCCGCATCGAAGGTGACAGGCACAACGACTGGCCTATGATTGGAATTTGTTCCTCACCAACTGTTGAAGACAACCGTGTTTACGTGCTTACCAACCGTTCGGAGGTACTTTGCCTCGACTTGAATGGACAGGCTGATGGCAACGACGGGACTTTTCAGGGTGAGGGGTGGTACATGGCCCCCTCAGGTGAATTTCCTTATGAAGTAACACTAAAGGATGCGGATATCATCTGGTCATACGATTTAAAACTGGAACTGGGTTTATGTCCGCACGATTCGCCTCACGCTACCATCTTGCTCGATGGTGACTTTCTTTATCTTAACACTTGCAATGGCGTTAATTACAAGCATCTTGAGACCACCGCTTTAAACGCTCCAGGCTTAATTGCACTCGATAAAAAGACAGGAAGACTAGTTGCTAAAGACAATGAGCATTTTGGCCCGCGGACTTTTCATTCCGCATGGTCTTCACCGTCAATGGGGGAAGTTAACGGACAAAAGCTGGTTTTCTTTGCAGGTCCTGATGGGATTCTATATGCATTCGAAGCACTTTCACCTTCGATCACACGTGATCAAGTCCAATCGTTTAAAAAGGTCTGGCAATTCGACTGCGACCCTACAGCGCCAAAAACAAATATTCATGCCTACCTGAATAATAAAGTTGAAGGACCAAGTGTTTTATTTGGAATGCCTGTATTTTACAAAAATCGTATTTTTCTTACCGGGGGTGGCGACATCTGGTGGGGGAAAAAGAAAGCCTGGCTAAAATGTATCGATGCCACAAAAAAAGGCGATATCACCAATACCGGTGAAATCTGGTCATACCCCCTCGAGCAACACTCAGTGTCAACGCCTGCCATTTCAAATGGATTGGTCTATGTTACCGACTGTGGTAAAAAACTCCATTGCGTTGACGTTGAAAATGGCCAACCCTATTGGAAACACAACCTTAAAATGGATTCATGGAGTTCTGCTTTGGTAGCAGACAAAAAAGTGTATGTCGGTTCACGAGGCAGTGATTTTTGGATTCTCGAAGCAGGCAAAAAATTAAACGTATTGGATTCCACAAAACTGGAAAGCCCCATTCACTCAACTCCTGTAGCTTCAAACGGGGCATTGTACCTTTCAACCATGAGGCGGCTTTATGCAATAAAAAATGAAATAAAATAAACTGAACTAACATGAAAAATATTATTCCCAGGTTTGCGATCGGCATACCTTTACTCGCATCCCTGGGTTCTTTTGGTCAGGAAAGCCAAAAGCAGACAAAACCCAATATTTTATTTATTCTCGCTGATGATCAGACGTTTGAAACGCTCGGTGCATTAAATAATCCTGAGATCCATACTCCCAACCTCGACAAGCTGATCAAAAGCGGGGCTTGTTTTACGCAGGCTTACATACAAGGCTCATGGTGCCCTGCAGTTTGTGTAGCCAGCCGGGCTTCATTAATTACGGGAAGTTATGTCTGGAAGGCGGCACAATACAGTGCAAAAGCCAATATTTCCAATAAAAATACGCCCAAAAATATGCCAAAATATACAGTGATTCCAAAGAAACCTGCAGGATACTGGCCCTTATTTATGAAAGAAGCCGGTTATGAAACTTATATGGCAGGGAAATGGCATATCGAGGAAAAAGCGGAAAAACTCTTTGATCATCTGGGAACTGTCCGCGGAGGTATGCCCAACCAAACAGAGGAGTGTTACGACAGAAAATTTATTGAAAAGACAGCTGATACCTGGAAACCTTACGACAAATCATTTGGAGGCCATTGGGAAGGAGGCAAGCACTGGAGTGAAGTGCTGTGTGAGGAGACCATGGAATTTTTAAAATTGTCGAAAGAAAGCAAGAATCCTTTCTTTATGTATATCGCTTTTAGTGCCCCGCACGATCCCCGCCAATCGCCCAAAGAATATGTCGATATGTATCCTCTGGATAAGATTTCGATACCCAGGAGTTTTATGCCGGTGTACCCGTATTGTGAAGAAATAGGGTCAGGAAAAAGTTTACGCGATGAACGGCTGGCACCGTTTCCACGGACCGAATATGCGGTAAAAGTAACCAGACAAGAATATTACGCCATCGTTTCCCACCTTGACTATCAAATAGGAAGAATAATAGAGAAACTGCACGAAACAGGTCAGGACAAAAATACCTACATCATCTTTGCGGCTGACAATGGACTTGCAGCAGGTGACCATGGATTTATGGGAAAGCAAAACATGTACGACAGAAGCATGCGGGTGCCGCTGATTATTGTTGGTCCCAATGTTAAGAAAGATTCGAGGGTAGATGAATTTGTTTACCTTCAGGATATTATGCCGACAACCCTTGAAATAGCTCGGGCACCAAAACCGTCTCAGGTTGACTACAACACGCTGCTCCCGCTCGCAACCGGAAAAACTAAAAAAAGCGTTTATGATGCCGTTTATGGAACTTACATGGGATCCCAGCGAATGATTAGAAATAAAAAATACAAGATGATGATCTATCCCAAAGCGAATCTGGTGCGGCTTTACAATATGGAAAACGATCCGTTTGAAATGCACGATCTGGCTGCTGATGCAACTTATAAACCGGTAATGGACGAGCTTTTTGTATCATTTAAAAAACTACAGACAGAGGTGGCGGACCCTTTGGATGTAAGCTCCTATTACGATAATTTCTTTCGAAACAAATAGACAATCAGCATGAAAGCAATTCATTACCTGGCACTTATGTGCGGAGGATTTCCGGTTCAGCTAACCTGCCAGGCGAAAGACAACGCGATGAACCGACCCAACATCATTTTGTTGATGGCTGATGATCTGGGATGGGGGGATGTCGGCTTCAATGGAAATAAAGTAATTAAAACACCGGCATTAAACCAGATGGCCTCTGATGGAATCGTGTTTGACCGCTTCTATGCGGGATCTGCCGTTTGCTCCCCCACGCGAGGCAGCTGCATTACAGGCAGAAATCCCTTCCGTTATGGCATCTATTTTGCCAATGTAGGAATGATGAAAAAAGAGGAGATCACACTTGCCGAGGTAGCCCAAAAAATCGGATATACCACCGCGCACTTTGGCAAATGGCACCTCGGAACGCTCTCGAATACACTCTCTGATGGTCGCAGAGGAGGATCTGACAATGTGTACAGTCCGCCTTGGGAAAATGGTTTCGACGAATGTTTTTCCACCGAGCAGGCTGTTCCCACCTGGGATCCCATGAAAAACCAGAAAATAAAAAATCCCTCGCGGTATTGGACCGGACCAGAGCACTTTGCAAATGAAAATCTGGAGGGAGACGATTCGAGGGTGATGATGGACAGGGTCATCCCTTTTATCGGTACTGCCGCAAAAAAAAATACCCCATTTCTTGCAGTGGTGTGGTTCCACGCTCCACACAGTCCTGTAGTGGCAGGACCCGAATACCTGAAAATGTATCCCCAATATGACGAGAATAAACAACATTATTATGGATGCATAACGGCTCTGGACAAACAAGTAGCAAGGCTGCGCAAGGAATTAAAAGAACTTAATATTGACGACAATACATTGATCACCTTCTGTTCCGATAACGGACCGGCTGGTATTGGAGGAGGAACGAAACAAATCGCCGGAGAGCGCCAGCAAGGCGAAACCGGCGGATTCAGAGGACGAAAAGGGGTATTGTATGAGGGAGGCCTCAGGGTTCCGGGGATCATGATCTGGCCGGCAAAGATTAAAAGTGGTCAGCACACCCAATTTCCGGCAGTAACAAGTGATTACTTTACGACCATCCTTGCCATCTGGGGATTTGAATTACCCAAACGCCCCTATGACGGAATCGATCTGATGCCTGCCATTAATGGCAAAATGGCAGAACGTCCCGGGTTTATCGGATTCCAGATTCCCACACAACAATCCATCGTTACTCAGAATTACAAATTAATCACGCCGGACAAAAAAGAATTTGAGTTATATCACCTCATAAATGACAAATATGAGCAAAAAAATATCGCGGCAGCAAACCCTGATCTTGTGGAACAAATGAAAAAAGAGCTGTTTCAGTGGATCGAATCGTGCAAAAACAGCAATAAAGGAGCCGATTATCATGACGACAAAGATTAATTAAGAGCACGATAAGGATCACTTAAATTATGATTAAATAAAAACCATGAAACTACCCCTTCAACTTTTAACCAATGCAAAAATACTGGCATCTACTTGCCTTATAGCTTCTTGCAATTTTTCAAGTATGGCTCAAAAGAACCGAAAACCAAATATTCTGCTTATTCTTGCTGATGATCTGGGGTACAAAGACTGTGGGTTTACCGGAAATACACTATTCGAAACTCCCAACATTGATGCGATGGCTAAAAAAGGGATCGTTTTCAATAAGGCTTATGCAGCTGCCGGGAATTGTGCACCCAGCCGGGCC
>JBAXOA010000067.1:0-24643 GCA_037133495.1 Mariniphaga sp.
ATGGCCACTTCTGTTTTACCAAATCCCACATCTCCGCATACCAGCCGATCCATGGGCATCGGTTTCTCCATATCTTCTTTGATCGAACAGGTCGCTTTCAACTGATCGGGTGTATCCTCATAGATAAAGCTTGCCTCCAATTCCTCCTGAAGATACGAATCTGCCGAAAAAGCAAATCCGTTCTCCATCTTTCGTTTAGCATAAAGCGCGATCAATTCACGGGCAATATCCTTTACCTTATTCTTGGTTTTTGTCTTTAGATTTTGCCACGCAGCTGTTCCCAGCTTATTGATGGAAGGCTCTTGTCCCTCTTTACCTTTATATTTTGCGATGCGGTGCAGCGAATGGATACTGACTAACAGTGAATCATTATCCCGGTAGATCAGCCTGATCGCCTCCTGAGTTTTACCATTGACCTCGGTTTTTACCAGTCCGGCAAATTTTCCGACACCATGGTCGATATGTACAACAAAGTCGCCAGGGTGCAATTTACTTAACTCTTTGATGGTAATAGCCTGCCGGGATGATTTTCGCGAACGTAGCTTAAAACGATGATAACGTTCAAAAATCTGGTGATCGGTATAGCAGCAAATTTTCAGATCATGGTCTATAAATCCCTCATTTACAGCAAATAACAGACAGTCCAATTTTTGAGGATCACCCTTGTCATCGAAAATTGCATGAAGTCGCTCGATCTGTTTTGGACTCGATGTAAGCAAAATATTTCTGTAACCTTTTTGCCGGTTCAGTTTTAGATTCTGGCCCAGCAAATCGAAATTCTTGTTAAAGACAGGCTGTTTGGAAGTATTGAAAATAATGTGTTTGTCAGGATCAGCGTGGAGAGCCGCTCCAAATTCAATGCATGTAAATGCACTGGTTCCACTCAAAAATTCCTTTGCGGAGATAACTAAACTATTCATTTCAGGCTTATTAAGCCGTTCAACAGCTTCCTGATGCAACTGTTTGATCTGACCGGAAACGAAAGTGAAGCTGCGTGCTAAAATCACAGTTTTTTGATCCAGGAATTCAAATACAGAAACTCTTTTTTCTTCCTGCAGACCTTCCTGAATATTGGGAATGATGGAAATACGTGTTAAGATATCTTTTGATATCTGATCCTCAATATCAAAGGTGCGGATTGATTCTACCTCGTCACCAAAGAAGTCTATCCGGTATGGATCCTCGTTCGAATAGGAGAAAATATCAATTATTGATCCTCTGAGTGAATATTGACCGGGCTCATAAACAAATTCGACCCGCTCAAAACCATATTCATAAAGGACTTCATTGATAAATGAAATGGAGAGCTTCTCTCCTTTCTTAATGTGAAGCGTGTGTTTTTCAAGTCCCGATCCGGATATCACCTTTTCCATGATTGCTTCAGGATAGGTGATCACCAGATAACCGGTTTCATTGAGCGCCAGTTTGTTCAGTACTTCTGTACGAAAAATAATATTTTCACTCTCGATCCTTTCGTGAACGATACTACGCCGGTAGGAAGACGGAAAAAACAGAATTTTCTCTTCCAGACCCATTGCGGTGAGATCATCGAAAAAATAAGCGGCATCTTCTCTGTCGTTAAGTACGACAACAGTGCTGAAAGGAGTGATAGTATATGCAGCAGCCAATACCACAGCCGAAGATGATCCCGTTAATCCTTTTAGGGAAATATGAACAGCACCTGACTGTGCAATTTTTTCGCGCAATCCGACAACTGAGGGATGTGACGTATAATATTTTAGCAGCTCCTTAAGTTCCAAAGTCGATATTTTTCAAACAACCCGCCAAAATTACGAAAATAGTCAGGAGAAATACTGCCCGGTCTTCGAAAGTTCGATTTATGAAAAAATCTGAAATTCTGTGGATATTCTTTATTACTCAGGACAAACAATCACAAATTTTTTAAATAAAATTTAATTGCACATAAATCTTTCATCTTTGGCAGACTTTTTGCTTGCATTTGATTGTATAAACTAAAGTAAAGGTCATGAAAACTCTTAAACAATACCATTTAACCATCGCAAGCCGGTTCGCCTTGTTAATGATGAGTGGAATGCTGTTTTTATCGTTTCAAAGTCATGCTCAGTCAGAAAACAAAAACACGCTTCTGCAAATGATTACTGATGACCGCACTACAATGGACGCGATAGCCGGCTACAACAAAGAAATACAAAGCCATGTCCTTATTGTTGCCCAGACACCCGAGTTGTTGACGAAGATGGAGGAGTTGCAAAAAAGGTCACAGGAGCAGTTCAAGATAATAATCGAAAACCACGACCGGGATACCCAGACTGCCTTTTACGAGATGGCACGTTACCCCAATCTGATATCCGAACTAGTTGGTAAAGGGAAGCCCTCACCTTCTGAAGTTGCTCAGATAGTCTCTAATTACCCACTGGACATTCATGAAACAGCTAAAAACTATGCCCGTTCGTATTATGGAGAACTGCTGCGTATTGACAGGCTGAACAGCGAAATCGACCGTGCATTTAAGGTTGCACTCGAACCCTACAAAATGCAAACGCGCGAAAGCGTGAACGTGTTGCTGGGCTATCCCGAGATTGTTTCTGTTCTCGTTGATGACAAGACGTTTACAAGGCTTCTTGGAGAAGTTTACCACGAGGATCCTAATTGGTTGCGTCGTCGTCTTGAAATAACTTCTGTGGAACTGGCTGCAAATCAAAAGGAAGATCTGGAATCCTACAAAAATCAAATACAAAATGATCCTCAGGCTTATAAGGAAATGCTTAAAGCTTCCGAAAAATTCGCCAAGGAAAAAAATGAAGTGAGATATCTTGAAAATTCATCTGATCCCGTTGTAGAGGTGAGAGTGATTAATAGTTATCCCTTCTGGTTTGGATATCCATACTGGTATTCAGATCCTTATTGGCGTCCTCGTCCTCTTTATTACCATACGGGATTTTACAGAAATCATTTTGGGAATATCATTTTTGTCGGACTGCCCTCTTTCCAATTTATGAACTGGCACTACAATTACCATCCGACCCTGTTTCCTCACCTTTCGTATAATTATTATAACTTTTATGATAATCATTATATGAAAAGATACCGGGAATCACCAATGGCCTTTCCTCATAACGGATTCTATCGGTCAATCGAATCTCATGTTATCAATAATCCAAAAGTGAACAACTCTGCATTGCAAAGAATTGATCGTCAAAGAGGTACCAACATAGTTCGCCAACCTGATTTCAGAGAATCCAATTCCGTGAGAAGAAGCTCAGATGTGATTAACAGACCTTCAGGAACATCCGGCGCCCGTCAGGGAGAGACACGAGGTGCTACAATAAATTCAAGAAGTCTGGCTCGTCCAAATACAGAAACTCCCGGAACAGCCGCAGACAGGAGACAATACAATACCGGCAGTCCGAAAAGATCGGAAGGATCGGTTAATCGTCAGGGCACTGAAACCAGGAGAGAATCGATACGCAAAGAAGCGGCTCCATCGTTAATTAATCAGGGAAGTACTCCGGCGAGAAGGGAAGCAGCTCCTGCCAGCCGATCATCGGTTACCGAACGCAGAGCAGCTCCTGCAGCTAAAACACAATCATCTGGCCGGTCGGAACGACGCGAAGCAAGAGTGGCAAATACTGAGTCCCGAAGAAGTGCAGTAAATGAAAAAAAATCTTCACGATCTGTTTCATCTGAAGAGAGGAAAAATAACCGAGAAAGATGATAAAACCGGAAACAAATAAATTGTTATAACTTTAAATTCAAATACGATGTCAAATTTAAATTCAAAAGCCATGAAAATTAATATTTACAAACTGATTTTACCCGTCATTCTTATTCTCACTATTGCGGGTTGTACAGGAATAAGAATTAGCACAGACTTCGACACCAAGGCTGATTTTTCAAAGTACAAAACGTTCAATTTCAGCAAAGAGGTAGATAAAGTGACACTAAACGATTTAAACCGGCGCCGGCTGAAAGATGCGATTACCAAAGAAATGGAGGCAAAAGGTTTTCAGATTTCAGCCTCACCTGATGTTTTGGTGAATTCTTTTGTTAAGGGAAAAACAAAATATACAGCAATAGCCAACACTAGTTCATATGGCGGTCCATTCATGTATATGCGGGGATGGGGTTCTTCAAATACCTACGTCGATATTGACAAATCAATTGAAGGAACATTGTTTATTGATTTAATCGATGTGCAGGAGAAGAAAATGATCTGGGAGGGTGTTGCTGAAGGATTAGTTAACCCACGCACAGATACCAGGGAAGAAAAAATAAACATGGTTGTACAGCTGATATTTAAAACCTTTCCTCGGTAGTTTTTAGCTTTTGATCAGAAATTAATCGATTACCAAAAGTCATAAAGTCGGAGATTGAAGATTAAGAATCGGTTAAAAAAAATCAATCTAAAAACTTTTATCCCTTTCAATTTGTTGGATTCGTAGCCTGCAGAAAATTATGTGTTTAATTTTTCTAATTTTGCAGCGCTTAATTTTAAATTTTTATGACTGAAAAGAAACTTCCTTTTACAAAAGAAGCATTAGAAAAAATTATCGAAAAATATCCAACACCTTTTCATATTTACGATGAAAAAGGGATGAAAGCATACGCCAAAAGATTTGTGAAGGCATTCGCGTGGAATAAAGGATTTAAAGAATATTATGCCATTAAAGCTGCTCCGAATCCTTACTTGATGAAGATTCTTCGGAATGAAGGATTTGGAATAGACTGCAGTTCGACCGCTGAACTTGAGCTGGCTGAAAGGATTGGAATGCGCGGAGAAGAGATTATGTTTACTTCAAACGATACGCCAGCTGAAGAATATAAGAAAGCCATCTCATTGGGAGCAATTATAAATCTTGACGATATTGCTCATATTCAATATCTTGATGAAAACGTAGGACTTCCTGAGCTTGTTTGTTTCCGTTATAATCCCGGCGCTTTAAAAGAAGGCAATGCAATTATCGGGCATCCCGAAGAGGCGAAATATGGATTTACCAGAAGTCAGCTTTTTGAGGGCTATCAGATGTTGATTGACAAGGGGGTAAAGCGCTTTGGGATACACACTATGGTTGCTTCGAATGAACTTGACTCAGATTATTTCGCCGGTACCGCCCAAATTCTTTTTGAGCTGATCGCTGACCTTTCGATAAAATTAAATATCAATTTCGAATTTGCCAACCTTGGCGGAGGAATTGGAATTCCATACAAGCCCGAACAAAAAGAGGTTGATCTGGAGAAAATGAGTGAAGGAATCAGGTTGAATTACGAAAAATATATTACGGGCAATGGTTTGAAACCGCTCAGGCTTTACTTTGAATCGGGTCGTGCAATTACCGGTCCTTTTGGTTATCTGGTGAGCAAAGTACTCCATATCAAAAATACTTACAAGAAATATGCCGGTCTTGATTCCTGTATGGCTAATTTGATGAGGCCTGCTCTTTATGGCTCATACCATCATATTACCGTTCCCGGAAAAGAAGATTCCACAACAAAAATCATGTATGATGTAACCGGTTCACTTTGCGAAAACAATGATAAATTTGCCATTAACAGGGTATTACCGAAACTTGCTTCAGGCGACATCATTGTAATCCACGATACCGGAGCTCATGGACACTCTATGGGTTTCAATTATAACGGAAAACTTCGTTCAGCAGAATTGCTGCTTCGGGAAGATGGAGATATCGTACAGATTCGCAGAGCTGAGACTTTGGATGATTATTTCGCGACACTTGATTTCAGTGGAATAACCGGTTTTAAAATATAAAGTGCCTTTTAGTCAAGAGATTACAACAATTCAATAAAACGAATATATTTGATAAATACCATCTCGTATCAGAGTTTGACATTGGATTTCCACCAGACCTATAAAAACAAATTATTCACGGATGAAAGTTTGCGGTTTTAGTTTCGTAAAAAACGCAGTGAAATTCGACTACCCTGTAGTTGAGGCAATTATGTCTATCTTGCCCATATGCGATAAATTCATTGTCGCTGTCGGCGATTGTGACGATGGTACCAGAGAACTGATTGAATCGATTGATTCAGATAAAATTGAGATCATAGACACGATATGGGATCCGGCCTTGCGTGAAAAAGGTCGGGTGCTCGCTTCCGAAACAAATAAAGCTTTTGACGCCATTCCCGTTGAATATGATTGGTGTTTCTATATTCAGGGAGACGAAGTTGTTCATGAGAAATATTTGCCGGAGATTGAGCATTCGATGAAAAAATACCTGAATGTGAAAGAAATTGATGGGTTAATCATGCATTATACCCATTTTTATGGCACTTACGATTATTATGCTGATTCGAGGCGGTGGTACAGGAGCGAAATCCGTATTATAAAGAACAATAAAGAGATCAGGTCATGGAATGATGCGCAGGGTTTCAGGTGGAAGAACGCTAAGAAACTGACCGGTATTTTCATTAATGCAACGATGTACCACTATGGCTGGGTGAGGCCGCCGAAACTGATGAAAGATAAGCTCGAAGGATCCAAACAATACTGGTCGGTTAATTCGAAACATATTAAAACGATAGAGCAGGAATCGCAGGAGTTTAAATATGAAGATGGAATCGACAGTCTGGAACTATTCGGCGAAGATCATCCCAAAGTAATGCAGGCGCGTATTAATGACCTTAACTGGCATCCTAAACTCTCTGCAAAAAAGAAGAAGTTTAACGCCAGATATTTTACACTTTATTGGTTTGAGAAAATTTTTAATTACCGCCCTTTCGAAAATAAACATTTCATTGAACTCAAAAGATGACGACTACCAGTTTTGTTGACGATATTGTTAAGGCAATTGAAGTGCTTCGTTCCGGTGGAGTAATCCTTTATCCGACCGATACGATATGGGGTCTGGGTTGCGATGCCACAAACCCGGCTGCAGTAAAACGCATTTACGAAATCAAGCAACGCGAAGACGCGAAAAGCATGCTAATTCTGATGGAGAACCCCAATTTACTGAACTCCTATATCGCTGAAGTACCGGAGATCGCGTGGGATTTAATCGATGTAGCCGAAAGTCCCCTAACAATTATTTATCCGGGCGCTAAAAATCTTGCACACAACTTGTTAGCCAATGACGGAAGCGTCGGAATCCGCATTACCAACGAAGCTTTCACCCAACAATTGATTCAAAGATTCAGGAAACCGGTGGTTTCAACTTCGGCGAATATCAGTGGCCAAAAATCACCCTTGAATTTTGTTGAAATCAGCGATGAGATAAAAAAATCCGTTGATTATACCGTAAACTACCGACAAGACGATCTCTCCAGATCGAATCCATCAGGTATCATTAAACTCGGTGTGGGTGGTCAGATCGAAATAATCAGAAAATAAAGCTTTTTGCTGGTGCGAGATCTATTTAGCTTCGATTAACCTTCCTGAACCGGCAATTGCTGAATCAACTAATGGATTGCCGCGATAAATAACATTTCCGGAACCTGCCAGTCTGGCAACAAGATTTTTAACTGAATTCACCTTACAATTGCCTGATCCTGCTATTTTTACATCCACATTATTCGCAGGAAAATCTAAAGCTTTAATATTACCTGATCCTGAAATGGTTGCTTTCAGATCAGCTGCATTCTGTTTCCCCGAAATAGTAATATTCCCGGAACCGGAAATAACTGCGGTAACCTTTTCAGCACTGAGATTGGCGAGTTGAATATCTCCACTACCGCTGATTATCAGATTCAGTATTCTTGAATCAATTTTTTCGTCCGAGACAACGGATCCTGATCCTGAAATAACCAAACCATCGATTTGCGGAATCGTTATATTAATCTCGACAGGACCTGGATTCCATTTACTGAACCAGGATTCACTTGGATAACGAATAACCAATTTCCTGTCTTTCACTTCCGTAATTAATTTACCCAATGTGTTTTCATTTGCCGTCACCTCAACCGATTGTGTGCTGCCTTGTTTCAAGTGAATATTCGCCCCTATCTTCAGCGAAATTTCCGTGAAGGCCGGGACCTCCCTCTTCTGACTTTTCTGGGCAATAACCGGCTGCATTCCAATAATAAGCAGAACTGTAATCAGCGCAATAAATTTTGTTTTCATATTATTTGAATTAAATAAGTACCTAAGATCGTGATATTGTATCTTAAAGACGTTTAAAGAGCCGGAAAGTTGCAATAATATTAAAAAAATTTATTCGAGGTATATTTCAATTAGTCCATTGGGACAATTCAGGTGAATCTCCCTCTTTTGCTCATCAACAGAAACGATAACCTCATCAGAGAGCGGGATCATCACTTCAGCTTTTGGATGATCAACTGTAATAACAAGATTTCCGGAAAAATCATCAACACGGCTTACCCTCCCAATCTCGCCAAATTTCGCATCAAAAGCTTTCATGCCAATCAGAACTGAAGTTCCTTCCTGTATTTCCGAATCGATTACCTCATGATCAAATACATAAACTTTACATCCGGTCAGTTCTTTAGCTTTGCTTAGAGTGTCGATAAATTCGAGTCTGCAAATCGCACTTTCATCAGTTTTGAAACGCAATCCCTCATCCTCAACGAAGAAAGGAACCAGACCACCGTCAACTTCGATGAACAAAAGCTCAATCTCTTCTAAAGTTTCGCCGAACTCGGGCTCAAATGCAACTATAATCTCACCTTTGAGACCATGCGGTTTTTGTACATAACCGACTTCGACACATTCATCCTTATTTATCTGGTTCATATTCGTACAAAAATATAAAAAAAAAAGGCGACAGTTGATATAACCGTCGCCCTTTATAAATTTTCCTTAGAAATACCAGACAAAAAATACTGCAGTATTAAACTGCTTCTGTCGTTGGTTCAGATGCTTCAGAAACCTCAGTAATTTCGACTGCTGGTAAACTTACCACTTCAGCTACTTCAACTTCAGCTACGGCTACTTCAGCTGCAACTACTTCAGCTACCGCTACTTCAGCCACAACTACTTCAGCTGCAACTACTTCAGCTGCAACTACTTCAGCAGCAACTACTTCAGCAGCAACTACTTCAACAGGAACAACCTCAACTACTGGTGGCGGTGTTGATTTTGCAATAGAAGCGGCCATGAAAGCAGCATTTTTCTTTGCTATTTCAGCAATTCGCGTCTCATTAATTTTAGATTCAGCCGAAAAACGTTTTTTCAACTCTTCATTAAAACCTGCAACGAGACCATCTTTTTTGGACTGAACCGCATTCTCTTTTTCTTTTAACCATGCCCCAAACCGAACTTCGGCTTCAGCAAGATCAAAGGCTCCTTTTTTCACACCTTCTAGAAGGTGTTTTTTCATCATTACCCCCTTGTGCGACAGTATTGTGCGACAAGTATCGGTAGGCTGGGCGCCATTGTTTAGCCATTCAATGGCTTTATCAAAGTCAAGATCGATGGTGGCAGGATTAGTATTAGGATTGTAAGAACCAATCCTTTCAATAAACCTACCATCTCGTGGTGACCTGCTGTTTGATACCACAATGTGGTAATAGGCATGTTGTTTACGGCCATGCCTTGCCAAGCGAATCTTTACTGACATAACGTTTTACGTTAAAAATTTTGTTTAAAAAATGAGCGACAAAGTTACAATATTAATTGGGATAAAAAATAGGGTCGCTTTATTTTCTTTAGAACTAATTATATTAATTTCATTTTTCCTACTTCGGTAAGTTAAGGTTAACGCTTAACGATTTAATTTTAGAAAATAAAATGGTTAACTTTGCGTTTGATTAAAAGTAGGGTACGACAAGGTTTAAGCGGTGTCTATTTTGCAGTACATTAAATATTTTAAAAGGATCACAATGAAAAATTTAGATGTTTTAGTTTTGGGTGCATTCATTATATTCGGTTTGCAGGGATGCGAAAAAGCAAAAGTTGTCAATAATGCATCAGCTGATGTATTTGTAAAGTCAACGTTGAATGCCCAAGGAACAGTTGTTTATGCTGCAGTGCATTCTGTATTTTCGTATAACATCATGACAAGCGTAAGCGTGAAATCACCTGCAGGTACATCAATGCAACTAATTGATCCGCAGAAAAACGGAAATTCATTTTATAATGAGCCCTCTGATGCCGATTACTCTGCAACTCCTCCTTTGGTTGGTGCCTACAATTATAGCGTGAAATATAAAGACGGGGAGGAATTATCCTACACCAATTCGCTATCCTCTGCAACCCTTGCGCCGGCTCATATCACCTCGTTGGTTAAATCTGCAAACAGCGATTCCGTTTATATTTATTGGGACGCAATAGCCACAACAAATGCTTACCAGCTAAAAATTATCAAAGGGACGACACAGGTGTTGTATCAGCCTGCATTTGCAGATGCCAGTGTTCCTCAAAAGCAAAGCCTAAGATACGGATTCCCTATTTCTACCCTTACTTCCTATGGTGCCGGAACTTTTACTTTTATTTTAAATGGTTTGCTTTTCGAAACTACAGATTATATTTATTTACAGGCAGTTAGCGTTGCAACTAAAGATATTACCCTTTAATTGTTCGCTCCTTTCCAATCAAAATAATTCGATTAAAGTAAAATTAAAAGATATTCTGCGTTAAATAAACGAATTTCAATACATTTCCATTCATTCCGAGGTTTTTAACTATGGTATCGTTCACTCACTTGCATGTCCACAGCCAATATTCGATCCTTGATGGTGCCGCTGCTGTTGTTGATCTTGTCAAAAAAGCGAAGCATGATGGCATGACGGCCTTAGCACTAACCGATCACGGCAATATGTTTGGCATCAAGGACTTTCATGAAATTTGCAAAAAAAATGATATCAAACCTATACTTGGTGTTGAGACCTATGTTGCCTCGCGTGGCATTCATTTTAAAGATAAAAGCGAAAAGGAAGACCGGTCAGGCGATCACTTAATTTTGCTTGCAAAAAATGAAAAAGGTTACCGTAATCTGCTTAAATTAGTCACGGTTGCCAATACTCAGGGATTCTATTATAAACCCCGGATTGATAAAAATCTACTCGAAAAACACAGCGAAGGATTAATAGTCTCGTCGGCGTGCATTGGTGGTGAGATCCCTCAGCATATCCTAAAAGGAGATTTGGCAGCCGCCGAAGAAGCCATTTTGTGGTTTAAAAACATTTTCAAAGATGATTTCTATCTTGAGATACAACGTCATAAAACCACTGATCCACTTCTGCCTACCGATGTTTATGAAAGCCAGATAATTGTCAATAAGGAACTTGTAAGACTTGGGGAAAAATTTGGAGTAAAAGTAATTGCCACCAATGACAGTCACTTTACCAATGGAGAAGATGCCGATGCTCATGATTTGCTGATCTGTCTGAATACAGGAAAAGATCTTGACGATCCATCGAGAATGCGATATACCAAACAGGAATGGCTTAAGACCACGGCTGAGATGAACCAATTATTTGGTGATATGCCGAATGCGCTGATCAACACTCAGGAGATTGCTGAAAAAGTTGAATTATACGAGCTGGATTCAGACCCTATTATGCCTGAATTTCCTATTCCTGAAAGCTTAGGAACGATTGATGAGTACAGAAAGAAGTATCCTGAGGAAATTTTAATCGAAGAGTTCAAGGATATCCCCAAAAGATCAGGTGGTTACGAAAATGCACTTAGGGTGAAATTCGAATCCGATTATCTGTCATATCTTGTTTATCAGGGTGCATTAACCCGGTATGAACAGCCTCTTTCAAGCGAAATAAATGAGCGGATTGAATTCGAGCTCGAAACGATAAAATCCATGGGATTCCCGGGCTATTTTCTTATCGTACAGGATTTTATTGCGGCAGCCCGTAATATGCAGGTCATTGTTGGACCAGGACGCGGGTCGGCAGCCGGTTCTGTTGTTGCATACACAACCGGTATTACCAATGTAGATCCGATTAAGCATGATCTTCTCTTCGAACGTTTCCTTAATCCCGACCGGATATCAATGCCTGATATCGATATTGATTTTGATGATGACGGACGCCAGAAGGTTCTCGATTGGGTAAAAGAAAAATACAGTCGTGAAAATGTGGCCCATATCTGTACTTTTGGAACAATGGCTGCAAAAATGGCTATCCGGGATGTCTCTCGGGTATTAAAACTTCCGCTTTCTGAGGCTGACAGACTGGCTAAAATGGTTCCTGAGACGCCAAAAATCACCCTTGCTATGGCATATAAAGAGGTTCCGGCCCTTGAAGCTGAAAAAAGATCTGACAATCCGCTGATCATTAAAACTTTAAAGTTTGCAGAGACCCTTGAAGGATGTATCCGCCAGTTCGGTGTTCACGCCTGCGGTATTCTGATCGGAAGAGACAAGCTCGACAATCATATTCCACTGATGCCCACAAAGGATGAAGACTTGCTTACAACCCAATACGACGGACATTTTGTTGAATCCATCGGACTGCTTAAAATGGATCTTCTTGGATTAAAGACCCTTTCAATCATCAAGGAATGCCTCGAAAACATACAACTCTCGAGAAAAATTGTTCTCGACATTGATAAAATCCCGTTTGACGACCCAAAAACATTTGAACTGTTTAGTAATGGAAATACAACCGCAATCTTCCAGTTCGAATCGACCGGGATGAAAAAATGGCTGAGGTTACTGCAACCCGGGCGCTTTGAAGATCTTGTGGCGATGAATGCCCTTTACAGACCCGGTCCCATGGAATACATTCCCAATTATGTAAATCGGAAAATGGGTCGGGAAGAGATCGTTTACGACCATCCGATTATGGAGCAGTTTTTAGCCGATACTTATGGGATCACAGTCTATCAGGAACAGGTTATGCTCCAATCAAGAGCATTAGGTCAGTTTACACGAGGAGAATCGGATTCATTGCGTAAAGCGATGGGAAAAAAAAATCTCCTGTTAATGGAAAAACTAAAAGCAAAATTCACAGAGGGGTGCAAATCGAATCCAAAATTTATTGAGGGTTGTAAGATCGTTGGGAAAACTGCCGATACAGTAATCGATAAAATATGGAAAGACTGGGAAAAATTTGCTCAATATGCATTTAACAAATCGCACTCGGTCTGTTATGCTTATATTTCATACCAGACAGGATATTTAAAGGCAAATTATCCCTCGGAGTTTATGGCTGCTGTATTAAGTTGCAATCTCACAAATGCCGACAAGATCTCCATTTTTATGGATGAGAGCAAACATATGGGACTTGCAGTTATGGGACCTGATGTTAACGAATCGAGATCCAATTTTTTCATCAACAAAAGCGGTGGTCTTAGATTTGGTCTTTCGGCTATCAAAGGGGTTGGAGCAGGTGCTGTATCTGACATCATCAAGGAAAGAGATAATAACGGCGATTTTAAATCGATCTACAACTTTGTGGAGAGAGTTAATTTGCAAACAATTAACAAAAAAAACCTTGAAGCACTCGCTATGGCCGGAGCTTTCGACAGCTTCGATAATATCTACAGATCACAGTATTTCGGTGATGCAGGAGATGGAAACACATTTATTGAAGCCTTAATAAAATTCGGAAACCGGATTCAAAGTGAAAAACAGTCCTCGATGGCTTCACTGTTTGGCGGATTACAAACAATAGACATCAAATTACCTCAGTTACCAAATGTTCCCGAATGGCCTAAAATTGTGGCCCTCGAAAAAGAAAAAAATCTGATCGGAATTTATCTTTCATCGCATCCGCTTGATGATTATGCTTTGGAAATCAGGAGCTTTTGCACAAAGGATGTTAACTTGTCAAATCTCAACAATGAAATAGAATCCTTAAAAAACCGTGACTTATCTTTAGCAGGAATCGTAACTGACACTCAGGAAGGACTTACAAAAAACGGCAAACCTTTCGCTTCGCTGACGCTCACCGACTATTCCGATTCATATAAAATAATGTTCTTTGGAAATGATTTTGTAAATTTTGGAAATTTCTGTAAAAAAGGGTTATTTCTGCTTATCCGGGGGAAGATTGCTGCGAAATGGCAGGGTGGAGATCAGCTTGAATTTAAGGCAAGTAAAATTGAATTACTACAGGAACTTGCAGAAAAAGCCGAGAGTTTGCGAATTGAAATTGAGCCTGAATATCTGTCCTCAGAATGGATTGAAGAGCTTGATTCAAAATTTGCTGAGTCACCCGGAAAAACACTCATACGATTCACTGTTTATGACCAGACAACCAATATTAAACTCTTCCTGTTTTCCAGAGTCAGACGTACTGGTTTGACGCAGGAACTAAAAGCATATCTGCAAAAAAATCCCGATATCGCTTTTACAATAAATTAATTCGTAAATTTGTTCTTTCAAATTTCTGACTTTTTTAACAATTTAAAATATATTGTCATGGCAATAGAGGTAACAGATGCAAATTTTGATGAAATAGTACTTCAGTCTGCAAAGCCGGTCTTAGTTGACTTTTGGGCTGAGTGGTGTGGACCGTGCAGAATGATCGGACCACTTGTGGCAGAGCTTTCTGACGAATACGAAGGGAGAGCCGTAGTCGCAAAAATGGATGTTGACACGAATCCCGGGACGGCCGCTAAGTTTGGAATCCGGAATATTCCTACCATTCTATTTTTCAAAAATGGAGAAGTCGCCGACAAACAAGTAGGTGCAGTTCCAAAAACGATCCTTGCTTCAAAGATCGACGGGTTATTATAAGTCTTTCCGATTCGGAATTAATCAATACTTGACCCATAAATATACCCTCAAGGTTTTTAAAACCTTGAGGGTATATTTATTAATACCTTATTCGATGCGTATCTCGCTGTGAACCGGGAAGTGATCGGAGTAAGGAACCCTGTCACGCTTGTAGTTTTCACCAACCCACTTTTGATTAAAAAGAATGTAATCAATTCTGAAAGAAGGCAATTCCCCATTATAAGTATTTGAAATACCCCATCCAGACGTAACAAAAGCGTCTTTCAACTCTCCGCGAACTTTACGGTAAGTGTACGAAACCGGAGTATCATTGAAATCGCCGCATACGATAACAGGATAAGGAGATTTTTTAATGTGAGCTGCCACTGTTCTTGCCTGAATGGCCCGAAGCTGAAAACCGTTTTTTAATTTGTAGCTGATTTTTCGGGCCTCAATCAACTGCTTTCCGTTGGATCCTGATCCCAGAGAATCTAGGGCTGCATGATCCTCAGGGTCTATGGAATAAGATTGGAAATGACAATTATAAACCCTGATGATCAGATGGCTGTTTATTTTCAGATCGGAGAAAATCACAAGATTCGAAGTTCCCGGAAACCTGATCTCACCCATATTAATTATTGGATATTTCGAAAAGGTGATTGAGCCACCATAATTACTGGTAGTTGCAAGCTGAAAATGGTTAATTTCTGGCAAGGCCTCCTTGATAGCCTGAGGACTGAGCTTTCCTGAATTATTGAGTGTTGCCTCTTGAATGCATATTATTTCGGCACCCTCAGATTTAAGATATTCCAATATCTTCGGTGCATTTCTGTTGTGGGCTCTGAAGTCGTATCCGTAATAATTAACATTGTAGCTCAGCACTTTAACCCCTGCCTGCTTCGATTCTGAAACCGGTAGAAGTTGAAAGGTATTCGTGAAATTCAAAAACCCTGTTAAAAAAGCGGCCAGCGGCAACAATATTTTTTTAGAGCGTTGTAAAAGCCAGATTAATCCAAAAATAAAATTTATTAACAGCAGATAGGGATAGGCAAGTCCAAAAAAAGAAATCGGCCAAAATAAATCGGGTGATACAAAAGGAGCAAGACAAGCTACTAAGAGCAGAACCGTGGCTCCAATATTCAGCGCGAAACCAAATTTTGAAAAGAAATCTCTCACCTTCTCATTTTTTTCTGCCCATTTTAAAAAGAATCTCACGCTCTTCAAATGTCAGACTATCATAACCTGATTTACCAATTTTATCCAACACGAGGTTAATTTCGTTTTGCTGACTCATTTTGGTCCTGTTATAATCGTGATCAGGATTAGGTGAATTATATTTAATTTTCAGCTTTCTGCGTATTCTGAACCATGAGAAAAAAGTATCGGTCATACGGTCAAAGCGGCCGGTAATATTACGTCCTGCCATCAATTGCGCCATATAAATCCATCCCCATAAAGCTCCGCCAAGATGAGCAAAATTTCCTCCGGCATTGTCTCCTGAAAGGTTAATTACATAAAGTAAAACGGATACAAAAGCAATCCATTTTATTTTCACCGGACCAATAAAAACCAAGTGAATCAAATGATTTGGCACATAAACGGCGATAGCGATTACGATTGCAATTACCGATGCAGAAGCACCAAGAAGCTGACTGTCAGGAATTGCCTGACGAAAGACAGGAATAAAATTGTATGCCAGCATATATGCAAGCCCTCCTGCGAAACCGCCTATTAAATAAAGGCTCAGCAATTTTTGCTGACTATGATATTCCAAAAATATCTTACCAAACCAATAAAGCCAAAGAACATTAAAAAGAATATGCATCAACTCAAAATGGAGAAACATATAGGTGAGAATAGTCCATGGCCGCGTGACCAAAACCTCAAAAGAGGCAGGCAAAGCCAGCCAGCTAAGCATCAATGAACCATCGGATCCACTTAATTTATAGGCCACGAAAATAAGCCTTACCAGCACCCATATCGCTATATTGATATAAATCAGCTTCGTCAGATAGGTGCCATTCTTAAACGAAAGTTTTATCTCATCAATAATTCCCATCGGATCAATAGAATTTGTTAGTGTGCTTACTCCAATACTTTAGCAAAATAAATCCGAAGAGCATACCTCCCAAATGCGCAAAGTGGGCTATATTACTGTTTGATTCCGTGATACCCAAATATAATTCAATAGCTCCATAGCCCATCACAAAATACTTTGCCTTGATCGGCACCGGAGGAAAGAGCAGCATCAATTCGGTGTTAGGGAACAAGTATCCAAAACCAAGCAATACACCAAATACCGCTCCTGATGCGCCTACCGTTGGTATATCAATTTTTTCCAGAAGAACACGCTGGACCAATTCCACAGACTGTTGAATGTAGGCTGGATTACTGGGAGCATCACCCCAGTTATTCACAAGATCTGCTACCCAAGCAGCAGGATGGCCAAGATGCGCTTTGACAAAAGCAGCCAAAAGCTCTGGTGAAGGCGTATTAACAAAGGCAACAACACTCTTTTGAAGAGAAGATATCTCGAGATAAGTAACAAAAGAGTGAAGTGCCGCAGCTCCTAATCCCGTCACAAAAAAATAGATTAAAAATCGCCGTGGACCCCAAACCATTTCAAGTACTTTACCGAACATATACAAGGCGAACATATTGAACAGCAAATGGAAAAAATCTCCATGCATAAACAAGTGGGTTACAAATTGATACGGCCTGAAATGTTCTGATCCCGGATAAAAAAGCCCAAGCTTTTCATTAAGATCAATTCCTGCACTTCGTAAAGCCCAGGTTGCAACCAACATGACAATATTGATTAATATTAGGTTTTTTACAACCGGAGGCATCGAAAAAGGGGATGACTGATATTGATTCATCGTAAATAGTTCTTATTAACAGTGCAAAAATAACGAATCACACCGGATAGTTGTTCACTTCAGAAATTTTTCAAAGTCAGCCAGTGAAATAATAGAAACAACGGTTTTCCCGGACGGGGAAAAATTGGGAGTGCGACAGGCAAAAAGTTGATTAAAGAGATCCGAAATCTCCTCTGGTTTTAATGAAACGCCGTAATTGATCGCCGATGACTGAGAAAGCAGCAATGCGAGATGCTCCTTAAGCTCTTCCTTAACATCCACAGGCCTGCGTTTAAAATCCCCGATTAGCTTTTCAACCAAATCCGTTGAGTTGAGATGACTTAATAACGCCGGCACTCCTTCAATAAAGAAATCATCCTCTTCAGTTTGAATAATTTCGAATCCCAGTGCCTTGAGTTCCTCGCTCAGAACAATCAGTACTTCTTTGTCGACTGCATTTAGTTCAAGTTTGGCAGGAAATAATTGTCGCTGACTGATTGCAAGATGATTGTCTATTATTTTTAAAAAATTCTCAAACAATATCCGTTCATGGGCGCGTCGCTGGTCAATAACCATCAGACCTGATTTAACAGGGGTCAGGATGTACTTATTCTTAACCTGAAGAAAATTATGATTTTCACTTATTGCAATATCGTCATCCGTAAAGGACTGCTGAACTGCACTTTGATCTAAATCATCCCAGCCATCAGCCGGAGAACCAATCTGTTGATCATTTTGTGCACCATCACGCTCAAAACCGGTATATAGTGTTTGCCAGTTATTTTGGTTCTGCTCTTTACGGTATGACGGCACTCCGGTATAATCGCGGTCGCTATGTCGTTCTTGTTCAAACGGATTAAAATTACGGTTGATCTTAATTTCAGGTTCCGGAAATATTGTACCCGGAGCCAGACCAATCGGAATATCAATCGAGCCATTCTGATCAAAATCAATCGATGGCATAAGATTAAATTTCCCCATTGCTTCGCGCAATGCAGCATGGATCATATGCCATGCGGTGCGTTCATCTTCAAATTTTATTTCCGTTTTTGTCGGATGAATATTGATGTCAATAGTTGACGGATCAACTTCGAAGTAGAGGAAATAGGAAGGAAATGTGTCGGGTGGAAGGATTCGGTCGTAAGCCTGTTGAACGGCCCGGTTAAAAAACGGATGCTTCATAAATCGGCCGTTGACGAAAAAAAATTGTTCTCCCAGCGCCTTCTTCGCATATTTAGGCTGGCCTATGAATCCTGAAATATTGATCACCGAAGTGGCAGTATCAACAGGAATCAGATTTTGGTTAATATTTCTGCTAAACAATGAAACAATTCGTTTTCTTACATTTTCTGACGGAAGGTTATAGATAACCGAATTATTATGAAAAAGGGAAATCTCCAATTCAGGATTCGCAAGTGCAATTCGCTGAACTTCAGTTATAATATACTTTAACTCAGAACTATTAGATTTCAAAAACTTACGTCGTGCCGGAATATTAAAAAAGATATTTTTCACCAGAAAATTCGAACCTTCCGGGCAGTTATCGGCCTCTTGTTTTTGGATGGCAGATCCCAGAATATGCAGATAGGTTCCCAGTTCTGCTCCGTGTGGCCGGGTACGAAGCTCAACGTCGGCAACACCAGCTATCGAGGCAAGCGCTTCACCCCTGAAACCCATAGTTCTGATGGCAAAAAGGTCATTTGCTTCGCGTATTTTGGAGGTAGCATGCCGCTCGAAGGACATTCTGGCATCGGTAGGCGACATACCTTTTCCGTTATCGATGACCTGAATCAGCGTTCGGCCTGCATCTTTAACGTTAATGGTTACAGTTGTAGCGCCCGCATCAATTGCATTTTCAACAAGTTCTTTCACTACTGAAGCGGGTCTTTGAATGACCTCGCCTGCGGCAATCTGATTAGCGACTGAATCTGGTAGAAGTTGGATAATATCCGGCACTATGAATTTCTTAATTGATATGGGTACAAATATAACACCTATTTCATTTCAGGTAACCACTTACCGCCCTCAAAATACCTTTTTTTACGATCTCCGCGAGCTGCTGATCAAAATTCACGTCCCAAAGAATACGCCTTTCAAATATGGATTTTATTATTTGCTGCATCATTGTGAAGATAATAAAAAAATGCGTGATACTACACTGTTTTGTTCATGTTTTGAAACTATCAGAGAAACAAACCAAAGTGATATAGCTACTTTACGTCTTACCAAACGTGTTTCAGAATCAATAAATTGTCATAAAACTTAATATTTATTCATTTAATTATCGTAACTTCAGCTAAAGAGAATAAACCACCTAAATATGCTTGTAAAAACTTATGGCAGTGCAGTTCATGGGATTGATGCCACAACAATTACAATTGAAACAGATATCTCGCGTGGCATCCGTTTCAATCTTGTCGGATTGCCGGACAGCGCTGTAAAAGAGAGTCAGCAGCGTATTGACGCGGCTTTGCGCTTTATAGATCTTAAACTTCCGGGAAAAAAAATTGTCATCAATATGGCTCCGGCCGATATACGAAAAGAGGGTTCGGCTTATGATCTCCCCATAGCGATTGGCATTTTAGCTGCTTCTGAACAAATGTTGGCCCCTGAATTAAGCAAATATATGATGATGGGAGAGCTGTCGCTCGATGGTGGATTACAGCCCGTCAAAGGAGTGCTTTCAATCGCCGTCAGGGCGCGGGAGGAGGGTTTTGAAGGGTTTATCGTTCCAAAACAGAATGCCCGCGAGGCAGCCGTAGTCGATAAGCTTAAAATCTTTGGAGCTGAAAGTCTTAAAGAAGTAATCGATTTCTTGTCAGGCCGGGTCGGAATCGAGCAAACCATAATCGATACCCGCGAAGAGTTCAAGGCCAGAATTTCTAATTACGATCTCGATTTTACAGATGTGAAAGGGCAGGAAAACGTGAAACGGGCTCTTGAAATCGCCGCTGCCGGAGGACATAATCTGATCATGATTGGCCCACCAGGTGCTGGTAAGACGATGTTAGCCAAAAGAATACCTACAATTTTGCCACCTTTCACGCTTAAAGAGGCTCTCGAAACGACCAAGATCCATTCAGTGGCAGGAAAAATAGACCGCGAGACATCATTAATGACACTCCGCCCCTTTCGAAGTCCACATCACACTATTTCTGATGTCGCACTGGTCGGAGGTGGTACTTATCCCCAGCCGGGTGAAATTTCGATGGCTCATAACGGTGTTTTATTCCTCGATGAGTTGCCCGAATTTAAGCGTACTGTTCTTGAAGTATTACGACAACCTCTTGAAGATCGAATGATTACAATATCACGTGCAAAATTTTCAGTTGAATACCCGGCTTCTTTTATGCTCGTGGCTTCGATGAACCCCTGTCCATGCGGATTCTACAACCACCCTACCAAACAATGCGTTTGCGGGCCTGGAATGGTACAGAAATATCTCAGCCGTATCTCCGGTCCATTACTCGATCGAATTGACATCCATCTTGAAGTTGTGCCTGTTCCTTTTAACGAACTCACAGATTTAAAACCCGGTGAGAAAAGCGAAATTGTTCGCCAAAGAGTGAGCCGCTCGCGCGAGATTCAGCGTGAAAGATTCCATGATACAGAAATATATTGCAATGCCCAAATGACCACCAAAATGCTCAATAAATACTGTATTCCAGACCTTGCAGGGCATCAGCTTTTAAAAAACGCAATGGAAAAATTAGGTTTGTCTGCCAGGGCATACGATCGTATTTTAAAAGTATCCAGAACAATCGCCGATCTCGAAGGATCTGAATCTATTCAGGCTGATCACCTGGGCGAAGCAATCCAGTACAGGAGCCTTGACCGCGAAGGATGGGGAGCATAAGAAATTTCGATTTCTGCACCTAATACTAAAAAAAAATAACTTCCTTTGGTTGATTATTAAATCACAAAATCAATTGTTATGTCAGATAAATTTTCGGATCCTATCGGACGGCTTATGGGTTTGCGATATAAGTCCCATCCCTGGCACGGAGTTCATATCGGTGATCATGTGCCGGAAAAATTAACGGCGTTCATTGAAGTTGTACCAACTGATACAGTGAAATATGAGGTTGATAAAGATACCGGGTACCTGAAAATAGACCGCCCCCAGCAATTTTCCAATGTTGTTCCTGCTCTGTATGGATTCATTCCGCAAACCTATTGCGGGAAGAAAGTGGGGAAATTCTGCATGGATAAAACAGGCATGAAAGGGGTTAAGGGAGATGGGGATCCACTTGATATTGTTGTCCTCACTGAAAAATCAATTCACCATGGTGATATCCTTGTAACTGCGCGTCCGATTGGCGGATTCAGAATGATCGACGGGAATGAGGCTGACGATAAAATTATCGCGGTTCTTAACAACGACTTTGTCTATGGCAAATTCACTGAGCTGGCAGATGTTCCTGAAACAATTATTACCCGACTACGTCATTACTTTCTTACCTATAAAGATCTGCCAGGAGAAGAGAAGAATTCAATAATAACTCATGTTTACGATCGTCTCGAAGCTTACGAAGTGATTCAATGCTCGATTGGTGATTACCATACAAGATTCGAAAACCTGGGGAAGATGCTTATCCTTGATGATTAAGTAAATAACAGAAAAAACTGAAAATTATTATTTTAAAAAAATCAAACTGAATTAATCAAGGATATGGGGATCAGGTTTCGGCTTACTTTAATGAATTTTCTGCAGTTTTTTGTTTGGGGAGCCTGGCTGATTACCATTGGCACCTATTGTTTTAATGCTAAAGGCTGGACAGGAGAACAATTTGGAGCAATTTTTTCGACTCTTGCCATTGCTTCAGTTTTTATGCCGGCAATAACCGGAATCATTGCCGACAAGTGGATAAATACTGAAAAATTATATGGTGTTCTTCACATCTGTTATGGATTGGTTTTGTTTTTTGTCCCTCAGGTAAACGACCCTAAGACCCTTTATTATGTCATTTTATTGGCAATGATTTTTTATATGCCAACAATATCATTGTCGAATTCCATTTCGTATTCTATCCTGAAAAACAATCATCATGATGTGGTTAAAGTTTTTCCTCCCATACGTGTTTGGGGAACTATCGGGTTTATTGCAGCTATGTGGATTACAAATCTTACAGGAAGCAAAGCCAATGCCAATCAGTTTTTGATTGGCGCAGTGGCTGCAGTAGCTCTTGGTATTTATTCATTTACACTGCCTGCTTGTCCGCCTCAGAAATCAATATCTAAAGACTCGTCCATTATTGAGATTTTAGGTTTAAATGCTTTTAAACTATTTGCCAATTACAAGATGGCGCTATTTTTTATTTTCGCGATGTTTCTGGGTGCCGCATTGCAATTGACAAATATGTATGGGGATTCATATCTCGATGATTTTAAGCATTTTCCACAATATGCAGATTCATTCGTTGTGAAATATTCAACAATAATAATGTCAATTTCGCAAATTTCTGAAACATTGTTTATTTTGGCAATTCCGTTTTTTCTAAAACGTTTTGGCATCAAACTGGTCATCCTATTTTCCATGATAGCCTGGGTATTGCGCTTCGGATTATTTTCATTTGGGAACCCATCTGAAGGATTGTGGATGATTATTCTTTCCTGTATAGTATATGGGATAGCTTTCGATTTCTTCAACATCTCAGGTTCTTTGTTTGTTGAAACCACGACCGATTCCAAAATCAGGTCCAGCGCGCAGGGCTTGTTTATGATGATGACGAATGGATTTGGAGCTTTTTTCGGAAGTAAAATCAGCGGATATGTAATAGATAAATATTATACCCATTCCCAAGTGAAGGACTGGCACGGTATCTGGCTTGCTTTCGCCGGCTATGCTCTGGTGTTGGTAATTATCTTCCCGTTAGTGTTCAGACATAAGCACGACCGAAAAGCAATAAAAATGGTTTAGGCGGATGCAGCCAGTAACAAAGTAACATTTATGCCTTAAATTTTCTGATTTCAAATTCTCACCAAATCAATATTTGAATAGCTGAAATTATTCTTTTCGTCAAATAATGTTACACGCGACAACTCTTTCCATTCTTTAAAATTAATCTCCGGAAAAAACGTATCCGCTTCAAATTCTTTATGTGCCATTGTGAGATAAAGCTTACCCGCGATGGGATAGAACTGACGATAGATCATTCCACCTCCAATCACAAAGGCCAACTGTTCATTACGCACTGTTTCAACTGCCTCAATAATGGAATAAACTGTCTCACATCCTTCAAATGTTTCGCCCGGGATGTCGGTAATTACAATATTCCGACGATTGGGAAGTGGTCCGTTTGGAAGTGAAAAAAGTGTCCTTTTACCCATTATGACCGCGTGTCCGGAAGTAATTTTCTTAAATCTTTTTAAATCGTTGGGGAGATGAAAGAGCAGGTCGTTGTTCTTGCCGATAGCGAAATTGTCAGCAATTGCGACTATAATAGCAATATTTGGGTAAATCATAACAATAAAGTTAAATTAATCAATAAATGTCAGGAGCAGCTACACCGACACTTCTCCTTTAATATGTGGATGTGATTGGTAATTAACCAATTCAAAATCATCATATTTGAAATCAAAAATTGACTTTACGTCAGGATTGATCCTCATTTCCGGTAATGCATAAGTGCTGCGGGAGAGTTGAAGGCTGACCTGATCGAGGTGGTTATTATAGATATGTGCATCGCCAAAAGTGTGCACAAAGTCTCCTGGTGTTAATCCTGCTATCTGAGCAACCATTAAAGTGAGCAAGGCATAAGATGCGATATTAAAAGGAACACCCAGAAAAACATCTGCACTTCGCTGGTACAGCTGGCACGAAAGCCTCCCTTCGTTCACATAAAACTGAAACAATAAATGGCATGGAGGAAGATTCATCTTATCTAAATCACCTACATTCCAAGCACTTACAATTAGTCTTCGGGAAATAGGATTTGATTTAATTTCGTTGATCAACCGTGTAATCTGATCGACAGTATTTCCTTCCGGTGTGGGCCACGAACGCCACTGATAGCCATAAATATGTCCAAGATCTCCATTTTCATCTGCCCATTCATTCCAGATTCTCACGCCATTATCCTGCAGGTATTTCACATTAGTATCACCTGAAAGAAACCATAGCAATTCGTGTATGATCGACTTTAAATGAAGTTTTTTAGTTGTAATAACCGGAAATCCTTCCTCAAGGTTAAAGCGCATCTGATAACCGAA
>JBAXOA010000068.1:0-24420 GCA_037133495.1 Mariniphaga sp.
GAGCTCTTTATTTTTGAGGTGTACGTTACTTCTATTTCTGAAATTAAGTCTTTCATATTTGATGTAAATAAAAGTCCCAGAGGCTTTTCAGGGCCTCCAGGACAAGATGAGTGCTGCGAAATACAGCTTAAATTACAATATTAAAATACCAGATAAGGTAGCCCTTACCATTGATGATGTAGACCTCCTTCAGTTCCAAAGTCATTTTAACAGCATCAACCAAGTAGAGAGCCTCCACGATGATATGTGGAGGCAGCCCTACTACGGCAACCACCTTGAAAGGACAATGAAGCCTTTTCAAGATTCCTTTTTGGTCAATGACCAGTATGCTTGTTGTATTGACGATTTTGAACAGTTCAAGGATGTATTCTCTGTTACGATCTGTCATTTGTTTCCCTATTTGGAAATTTAACTCAGATACCAGGATGGAGATCCTGATGAAAGATGAGAACCAATTGATTGAATGAAATTGGTACAGCCAGCACCACGATCCAAAAATGTATCTATGTAGGAGGTTTTATTCGCACCGGTAAACAGATTATACAGCTTCCAAAGGTTGATATCCCCATTGGCATTACGAGAGAACGATTTATCATGATAATACTCTTTTGCGATGGATGAAATTTGGGAATCGTTGATTGGTATGGGCATAATCAGCTTCTTTTGACTCACTGGCAAGTATTGGTACATTCTTAACCTTCCGAGCAGTTGAGCGAATTGCTTCTCTGTAAGATGATGGTCTCCCATTTGATGAAGCTGGTTCAATTGCTTTTCAATTTTAAACTCAGCCAGGAGCTGATACACCTCAAATGCCAGGTCAGAAAGTGATTTGACTCTGATTTCCTTTTTGAATCCATCTGTTGAAATACACAAATTGGTGCAAACAAGATTTTTAAACCCTACGAACACCTTAAAGTGCTCTTCAATCTTACGACTGTACAAATTCTCATGATTGTAAGCCCTCACCCCTCCAATTGAGAGAGAAAGCCTGTTTCCATTGATGGTTTCAGCAATATTGGGGAACTCAATCATAAATGCCATACGTTCATAATATTTGGTCATTTCAATTAGTTTGAGATCCTTAACAGCCTTTCCCATTGCTTCGGGTATCCTTCCTTTGATTGGATGAGAAACCCGAATAGCAGGACTGAGCATTCTTTCTCCAGAGAAGAAGGTGGAACCTATTTCAGCCACCAGATTAATGAATTCAGGGTGGCTGATGGTGGATTCATTGTCCTTGCTAAAAACAGGGATGGTACATTTGCTTCGAAGCTCTTCCAGAAGAATTGGCTCAGTGTTGGCTGTAATGAAATGTTCCGCAGAGAGGTCCTCCAGTTCAAACAGATCAATGATCTCTTCAGTTTCAAGCATATCAACAGGTGGAAATTCCAATTGACTGCCTATTGTGATTGACAATTCATTATCAAGCGTAATTGGTAACGCCTGATTGTTGTTAACAGATATAAGTTGCATAATTTCTGATTTTAAGGGTGATTAACTTCTGCTATTGGGTTATCAATCTGGCTCTTTCTGTTGATGCACAGAGGCTCAATTTCAGAGCGATAATCAGGGTGAGCTCTTAGGATGTCTCTTAGCTGATCCACTGTTGTAGCCCTCTGAATATCATTTCTGATGTCCTGTATTGATCTTCCTGTGTTGCACCAATTGGCAATCCTTTGTCCTGTTTCTGCAGAGATGACAAATTGTGGTTTGTCCATGAATAAGCCTGTTCGATCTTTGGTAGCTGTTGCCTGATGTTTCAGATCAAGTTCAAAGACAAGGGTGAATTCATAATCCATTCCTTCACGAGTTACACCTTTTAAGCCAATTTTCTCTGGGACCATTTTGCCATTCTTGTCAGATAGCACATAGTCTTGTTTACTGCGAATGGTTGCAATAATATGGCATTTACTCTGAAGGATCTTTTGAACAAAATCGTTATGACGTGGTGTCACCTTACTCCAATTTGTAAAACTGTTACCCATCATGGAGCCATGGATATCAAGAATACCACCTGTTCCCTCCCATTCGTGGCTGATTGAGTCAATTATAACTGCAGCCATTCCTGCCTTCTCACAAATTTCAATTGCCTCAATATACCTTTCTGGAGAAAATGGTTGTTCCATTGCCAACACTTGGTAATTTCCCAAATGTGCATATAGGTCAGCAGAATGGTTCTCTGTGTCTATAACAGCAATCTTTGTCCAATCGTTAATCAATCCATAGGCCAATAATAGAGCAGAATAGGTCTTGCCCCCACCTGCAGGACTCTGTAAGCCAAGCTTTATCTTAGCTTGCTTGCGTGTTGCTACTTGTAAATTCATATATGTTTTCTAATTAAATATGTTATTTGTTAAACATTTGTATATTTGATTTTTAACTTAAAATTCTAAAGAGCACAAAAAAGGGCATCCAAAATGGACACCCTTCTTAAAATCGAATTCCTCAGATCGCCTAAGAGGCATGCTTTAAGAAAATAGGCTGAATTGAACTCGTTTCAGCAGGCATTTCTTCGTAAATTGCTTCTTCTAAGCTCGCCCCTTCAGGCAAATAGACCCAGCGATGGGTAAGTGTAAGGATTTCACCTGTCTCCTTTGCAACGTAAGAATAAGGCTCACAGGTCTGCTTCTGAATAGAACCAGGAATCCTCTCTCCAATAGAAGCTTTGCATGTGGCTTCATCGAATGTTGAAGTGATGGAGCACTTTTTAATCGTAGCATAAAACCTCTCAGTGGCTTTGCTTTTAACCATTTCAATGCCTCCCTGGAGGATAATTGAATAAAACTCTTTCCCTTCTGCAGTAGTGCGAAGGGAATAATCAGTAATTGTTACCATAGTAGTGATAAATTAAAAATGAATAAATAAAACTGTTTATGAGTGACAGGGGGCCCTCCTGTCTCTCCGTGCAGGGGTGGGGTAGTGAAATGGGAGTCCCCTTTTATCTGTTACACATGAAAAAAATTTCAGCAATAGGCTTCCTGGAATTATTGTTCTTTAGGATGAATAACTGGAGGGGGGTGCTTTTGATTACCAAATTGCAAATTCACACAAAACGATACCCCCAGGTTTAAAAAATTTTAAATTTCACAGAGGATACTTATTTCAATCGAAAAGTATGCCACACATTATAATGTAAACTGTTATCAGGAATAACAATTCAGGTTATTTTAAAAGAGCTACAATAATTAAAATGATTAGAGTTTCAATCAGGCTATTTTGGCTTGCAAGCTAAACAAAATGCTATATTAATCTAATGGAAGCGATAAAGTGGAGTTTGTATTTAAACAGGAATTATGAGGGGAGGCTAATACGGCAATGAATACATGTAGAGTTTTGAATAATCAATCGTCGAGGAGAACAAAGTTAATCCATTGACCCAATGAGATGGATCGTATGATTCCTTAGGTAATTCAGCAACATTGGTTTGATCTGCTGTCGGTTTCATCCTGAATTGATCAAAATTAAATCTGATGAGATAGTCTGCCAAATCTAATCCGCTAGCTCGTTCTTCTTCATTGGCTGATCTCTCTAACAGATCGGATACCTCCAACCGGATTCCAGATATTCGTTCGGCTAAGCCAGTGGCTTTGGTTTTCCATTTGGCAAATCCATTTAAGTCAGGGAATAAAACAACCTTTCGTCCAGACAGCACTATGAATTTTTCAAAACTTAATTGTTCAAGCCCACCAGATGCCAACCAAATAAACTGAGGCAAATAAACACTTGCAATCACAGCTGTTTTCTCACTTTCAACTATTGCCACAGGTCTGGAGGTGTCTTTTAGAAGATGTTCTCCAAACAGACACTGCTTCAATTCAAATTCAGGATACTTGGTCACTGAATGCACCCATTGAACTGGTGGGTAATTGGTTTTAACCCTTTTGCAATCCAAACCAATAATGGATTTTTGTTCTGAAACGATAGCGTATTGGATTATTTTCCTATCTCTGATTTTACCCTTTGAGTCAATCTGCCAAAAGGTAGTTGACCCTGGCCAATGAGCAGAGGTTCCGAGGAAATATTTTTCTATCAATCCTGCTGTAATTTCTGCATCAAAAAGAGTGATTAGAAAAGTGATAAAGTTATTTGAATCATAATTTAGCAGTGATTTTTTAAATGTTTGAGAATCAATGAAAAATGGATCACTCCTTGGTGCTGGTACTGTAGGTCTGGCTAGTGGAGCACTTGTTTCAAATGAAATATTGTTATTCTGAAAATATTGTTTTGGGGGTAGGTGGTAGCCACATTTATCCAAACGATTGCACCTACCAACAGTTGGATGAATTTTCTTGCCTGTTTCAATGTCAATATAAAGCACAAAAGTCTTTTCCTGACTTCGGCATCCGGGGCATTGGTGTCGGCTGTTTATGCCTTTGTATGGCTCTAAAGTAAATCTAAACATATCAATGGTGTAAAGGTGTAAACAGGTGTAAAACAGGTGTAAATACACTCAGGTGTAAGGTGTAAAACCTGTATATACATAAAGTATACAGTTTACACCCCTTTCCCTTATACTAGGATTTTTGATAATTGAATTTGTATGTTGCACCTGATTGATGAATTAAATATCCTTTTTTGAGAAAAGCAGCAACATCCTTTTTGGCTGTCTCTATACCGCAGGGATAATACTCACTATACAGCTTTGTTAATTCAGTGTATGAAAGGCAAGTCATCTGTGGCAAACATTGCTGGAAGGTGTCTAGTTTCTTTGTCTCAGTTCTTTCTTTAACAGATACCTTAGCCTCACGTTCCATAGGGATCGGCAATGCGTTGTCATCAAGAGTAAACCTAAACCCGCCTGCAGGTACATTTCTGCAATCAAGTTGTTCAACTTTAAAGATCTCTCCATCCTTGATTACCTGCCAACTTTCTGCACATTTATTTAAAAGCTCAGTTCCGATTACACCACGTAAATTGTTATCATTTTTATTTTCGTGAAGAATAGTAATAATTGCCACGTTATTAAACTTACATAAAGTCATCATCTTTTGCACGGTCTCTCCACAGGATTTATTATCATTTATGTCGCCATTGCTGATCAAATCTTTCGCACCATCCAAAATCAGCAGATCAATTTTAAATTTATTGACCGCTTCATCTAAATATTTGATTCGATCCTTTGGATTATCTCCACGTAAATTGATAGCGATAAAATTTTGTTGGTTCATATTATTAGAATACCCACAAAGCCGATGAACTTTTCTTGCCAATCTTCGTGTGTTAGCAGGATTTTGTTCTGTATCAATATACAGAGCTCTGAGACCTTGTTTATTTGCTGAAAATCCGATACAATCTCCTTTAAGCAGTGCTGAAATCCATATTACCAAAACTGTACTTTTCCCTGTCTTTGCTTTGCCTTTTATTACTGAAATATCGCCAATTGGAATACAGCCAACACCATCTTTATCAAACAGAAACTCGATATCAGGCTCATCTTTTGATAAGTCAATAATTCGTTTAGCTAGTTCTTCAGATATTTCGTTATCCTGATCAAAACGTTTATTTTCCTCATCCGGATTAGATTCAGAATTGAAAATACTAAAGTCGAAATTTGGGTTAATTGAATTATTATTACTATCTTTAGCTTGCCTATTAGCAAAAGATTCAGGGCTGTTTTCGTGGCTATTTTCCATGATTCAGTCCTTTCTTTTTGTTAAATAAATACTGGCCAGCCTCAGCAATTGTTTCAGCATTTGTTTTTTTCCGACCTGCCTTCAAATAATCTGTTAATTCAAGTCGGGAAAAGTAGAGTCTTTTTGAACGCTTCATGTAGGGTAATTCACTCCTACTTACCATGGAATAAATTGTGGGAATTGCCAGGCTCAAAAAATCTGCTGCTTGCTGAATTGTAAAAAGCTGCTCAGTCTGTTCGGAGGGTTCGTTACTCTTCGCAAGTAACAGTCGTTTTATCTCGCTTACCTCATTAGTAAGGATGGTAACGGCTTTTGGTAAATTTTCAAATGTGATTTCCATTGCAAACATTATTTAAATGAATAATGTCGCAATTAACAAAGCAAAGAATACCACATTCAATACCCATTTAATCTGTAGGGTATAGATGGGGTATAGTTTATTTTAATTTTTCTGCTTCTGCCTCCCCGTCTAATTGGCTTTTTGATTTGTAGGGTAACCAAGCCAAGTTTTGCAATATCCTTTGTTTCTTTGCTGGCTCTGTTCCTGCCTTACCTTTAAGGTTGTCATAAACAGTATGTTCTTTAAAAGCAATAAATTTTTCAATCTTACCTTTCTTAAACCTATAGGCAAAGTTTAAACAAATCCAATCCCTGATCTCAGTACTTTGGTTCAATAATTTGCCATTATATTTTAAACGCCTGAATACTTCTATAAAGATGTTGGCATTATGAGGAAAGACTAATAATTCATTAAGTCTTTCACCGTCCAATGCCTTTTTAAGTTCACTTTCCTTCCCATTGAAATATCCTTTTAGCTCTTCTAATAAACTTTTAATTGTTTCGGGACTATCAAAACAAATCAGTTTTTCTGGTAATCCAGGTTTATTAAACTCTTTATTCTGGAAAGGAGTAAACCTTTCAAAACCATGAATATGAAGTATATTTTGAATGTTCAATAAATCTAATTTAAAACGAGTGGACAAATCATCCAATTGATTCCAAAAACTCCAGAATGCGCGAAAACATAAAATAGCATACTTCTCAGGAATCGTTATGGGTACCTCATCCCATCCATGGTTTCCCCAGGCTTCACGCATAATTAGTGTTTTATGCACGACTGCCAGGCTACCAGGATACGTTCTATTACCAATTTTAATTATTCGTTTACCAAATTCAATGCCATCTTCTTTGATAATAGCAATATTTAAGTAAGGTGCAATATCGACAAAGTCATTTAAAATTTTTGTTAAATAAATTTCTCGGCTCTCTGGATGATCGTAAAGGTTCTCTTCTATTTCATCCAAAACATCCTTGATCAAAGTTGAGTCCCTGTTGTCAATTTGATTTACAATTTTTTCTATCTCCTCTATTTCCTGTTTCACCCTTGGTTCATAAAAATCACCCGAAATAATTAATGACACATTCTTTAAATGCATGAATATTTTTAGGAAATTCACATAATGTTTTTTCTTCATGTGCTTATTCTGAGTTAAAATTCCATCATTTTCTTTGATATTTCTCTCTTTTTTTTATCCTCAAATCCTGCGAAATAGCCTTTTGTTGTAGATAGACTGCTGTGACCTAAAGCTTCGCTGGCAAATTCTAAGCTTGCACCATCTTGCACAGCGATAGTGGCAAAAGAATGCCTGGCCCAATATGTTGAAATTTTTTCGTTCACGCCCACACTGGAAGCGAAATTTTTGAAGTGCTGATTCACAAGACGAATAAAATTTTTCAATTGACGATGTTGCTCTTCAGGGGATGAAGAATGATCTATTATGGGAAAGACATAGGTGTCAGTATTGGTTTTGGGATTCCCATATTGTTCGATTACTGACAGTGTAAAACTGTTTAAATATGTCACTACTTTTGGTTGCTCCCTATGCGTATTTGCTGTTTTAGCCCGACTAAAGCACAATGTATCACCTGAAATATCAGAATACTGGAGCAATGCAATATCTTTAAAATTCATGCCATTACAAGCATAGGAAAAGAACCAATATGCCTTTGCCTTTTGTTGCTCCGGAATGAGTGGGTTTGCTTTGAATAGGATGCCAAGTTGATCTTTTGCCAAGGCTTTTTTTACTTTCTTGGGGGCAGGAATTGTGTATTTGCCATCACGAAGGCGTCCAAATGGATAATTATCAGCATTTATTAGCTTTGCTTCAATAGCTTTGTGGTAAATGGCTCTTAACGGTCGCAAATAGATTCCTACAGTCGTCAAACTTCTTTTTTTTTCATCGACCAAATAGTTTTCGTAGTTCTTAAGCCATTGTTTGGTGATAGAAATAAAGGGAAGTTTCTCCTCGCCATGAAATTTTAATAAAGAATTTAAGCTGCATTCATAATTTGATGCAGTTCCAATTTGTCTTTCCCTCTTATACTCTGCAATAGCTTGTTTGTATAGAAAAACAGCGTCCTTATCGGATGGCTTTACATTGTACAGGAATATTTCCTCGAATTTTTCAAAAGAGAAAGGAGATAATTTCTCAGCTAAGTCTGTTGCTAATTTTTCGATAGAACTTAATTTCAAGCGATCTGCCTGAAATTCCCGACGAGGTTTACTAGTTTCCCAAATTTGTTTAAACTCAAATTCTGTAAATTCAAATTTCGTTGGATAAAGTTTTTGCATACGAGGTTCGGATGTAAAAACTCGTATCTTTACAGGAAACTTGTCATTCTTTTTTTTTCTCCTAGTATCCAGATAGATAGAAATAAAGCAGTCTTTAATCATTTGCATATTATTTGCATACAAATATACAAAATATCTATAATTAAACAATAGCCAGTACAAAAATATATTTTTTAAATATCTGGAATACAATGATAAAGCATACTTAAAATTAATAGAAAGCAGAGGGATATTATGACTCATAATCAGGGGGTCCCAGGATCATGCCC
This sequence comes from Mariniphaga sp., assembly GCA_037133495.1. Lineage (GTDB taxonomy): Bacteria > Bacteroidota > Bacteroidia > Bacteroidales > Prolixibacteraceae > JAAFHB01. Next base: position 8,535 of record JBAXOA010000068.1, read on the forward strand.
TGGTGGGCCCACCCTAATAATCAAGGGTTTAAGAAGGTAAAACTTCTTAAACCCTTTTTTCTTGCAAAAAATTTGCAAAAACCAGATGATAAGAGATGAAAAGAAAGATAGATTTCTGTGTTTTAATTCTTATTCAAAGTGTAACGATAAAGTTTAAGATTGTCAAGTGCTCAGAATAGAGATTTTAACCCATTAAAGTTTCATTGTGAGCTCTGAATGGTTCTCCCAACCTGGTTTCAAATTTGATAAGGTACGGTCATGAATTAGACTTTAGTATTGTTTTTTATTCAATAGCCTTGTTTCTAAACTCTTTTCCAAAGACACTCCACCCGGTATCTATTAATGCCCGATCCCGACATGTTTTATCTAGCAGTGGTTTATCATTTAAACCGAACTATAAACGAGTTGTAGCTCATTTTAAAGAATCTTTTGGCTCATCCGTATTGTTTTTTGAGCTCTATTTCTTATCTTTATGAGCTTTAAGTGGACTCGCCGGCAAAATTGACCACCTTCCGCCGTTTTTCGAGACAAAATCTTAATTGTTTGATTTTTATATACTTATATCCGGGAATAATGGTTCAATAATCCCCGGCGTAGGGTGATTTTTGCTCCGGTGTGTCCACTAGGTGCGACATACGAGCGTAAAGTTTACTCTAGAGTATTGTATGAGTGTAAAAATTCACTAAATTTACCCTTGTTTGTTTGACAAGTGTAAATTTCACCTTTGAGTTATGACTAATTTTAAAAAAGAAATTCCCTTCAATGATTTGCCTCTACTTCCTCCAAAGGTGGAATTAGAGACAAAAAAAGTTCTATTAAAAACAATCTCTGCAAGCAGAGCATTGGCTAAATTAAATGGAGCAATGATAAATCTACCAAATCCAAGGCTATTCCTTGACACGATACATTTGCAGGAGGCAAAGGCAAGCTCAGAAATCGAGAATATCATAACTACTAATGATGATTTATATAAATCGGTGGTTGCAGACAAAAAATATGAAAATCCGGCAACTAAAGAAGTTTTAAGTTATAAAGATGCTCTGTGGTCAGGACTTGAAAGACTTGAATCACGACCTTTTATTACAACTAACCTTTGTGTAGAAATTGTTCAATGTATAAAACAGAATTCTGCGGGAATCAGAGTTATTCCTGGGACAACTCTTGCCAATGCCAAAGGAGAAGTTATATATACACCTCCTACTGGAGAAAATATAATTCGTGAAAAACTTGCAAATCTGGAGACATTCATAAATCAACATGACACATTAGACCCATTGATTAAGATGGCATTGATGCATTATCAATTTGAAGCGATTCATCCATTTGCAGATGGCAACGGTAGAACGGGAAGAATCCTATTGCTTTTATACCTAAAAATGGAAAGACTGCTAGATATTCCAGCAATTTACCTTAGTGAATACATAATCAAAAATAAAATAGAGTATTATAAAAAACTTAGGAATGTGACCGAAAAAGAGGATTGGGAAGGTTATATTCTTTACATGCTTGATATGATTGAAACCACCGCAAACAAAGGTTTAATCAGATTAGAAAAGGTGATTTCACTAATGGAAAGAATGGCCAAAGAGATTAAAACGGAACTTCCAAAAGTTTATTCAAAAGATTTAATTGAAATAATTTTCAAACTTCCATATACCAAAAGGCAATTTCTAATTAACTCAGAATTAGGAACTCCCAAGACTGTTGGGAATTATCTAATTTCATTAGAAGAAAAAGGATATCTGAGATCTGTTAAGGTAGGAAAAGAAAAATTATATCTGAATCACAAACTAATGGAAATACTGGAAAACGAATGAAAACACGAATATAATGTACAATCTGATTTTACACATACAACCTTCCAATTTCAATTAACGATTGAGCTCATTTGACCAGAGTCACCGAATGGAAACCCACGCGGTGTTAATCCTTCGTTTAGTTTGTTACCGAAGGTTCATTCGGGGAAGGGTATAGCAAAACCAAACCCTTCCCCGAATTTTTAATTTTTTGTCGTTTGACTGAATTTTAAATACGAAGTGTGTCTATTCACCTTTCGAAGCGGAGCGGGTTCAGACCATCCAGGGAGTACGGTATTCACGGGTGAGCCATTTCGGATCGCCGGTACCTCCGGTGAATTCGTATTTGGCAGGATCCCATGTAAAACGGGCGTGGTGGTAATAGCTCTGGTTCATCAGGTGGCAGCAGATGGCACTATGGGCACCCACAATCTCACTGGTAATAGGCTTCTTGCGGCTCTTGAGGCACTCCATGAAATCGTTGATGTGATTTTTGCTCCTGTAAAGTTGAATCTTTGCATTTTGCAGATAGGCTTGTTCCGCTTTCATCACCTCGTCGGCACATTTGATTTTACCCTCTTTGCGTTGGATATCAGTAAATTCGGCAATGGTTTTGCCTTCAACGATCAGCACAAATTGACCCCTGTTGACCTTCACCTCCCCTTTTGAACCAAAGAAATGAACGCCGAAGCCGTCGTTCTTGTGCTCCAGTGTAATGCCGTTTGAGTAGAGAAATTTGCATCCGGAAGTCGCCTTCTCGTCCTCAGGAGGAATGACCTCCACGGGGCCGCTGTTGTCCATTCCGAGTCCCCATTGGGCGATATCGAGATGGTGTGCTCCCCAGTCGCCGACACCACCGGAGCCATACTCCTTGTATAGCCTCCAATTCGGGAAAGAGTCATGTATACCGCGAGGACTTAGGACAGAATTGTACGGACGAATCGGTCCGGGACCACACCACATCTCCCAATTTAATCCAGGCTCTAATTGTTCTTCAGGAAGATCGCATGGAATACCCGGCGCGCCGAAGTTGCATTCGACATGGCTAATTTGGCCAATCACGCCATTTTGCACCAATTCGCAGGCAACGCGGAACTCGTTGCTCGAACGCTGCATGGAACCTGTTTGCAGGATCCTGCCATTTTCCTCCACGGCCTTCATCACTTCGACAGCTTCGTGGATATTATGAGTCAGCGGTTTTTCACAATAGACATCTTTTCCTGCCCGAAGTGCGGCAAGCATCGGAATGGCGTGCCAGTGATCCGGGGTGGCGATGACGACGGCATCAATATCTTTGCGGTTGATGATCTCTTGGAAATCAGCGTAAGCCTTACACTCATCGTTTTTGTAAAAATCGTTTGCTATTTTTTTATAATGTTCCCTGCGTGTAGTATCCACATCACAAACGGCAACAATCCGTATATCAGGGCGTCCCATAAAATTGTGCATCAGTCCGCGCATTTGTGTTCCCATCCCAATGAGACCCAAGGTAACCAAGTTGCTTTTTTTGGAATTTGGCCAGCCGCATGATTGCAGCATAAACGGAGCAACTATGGCAGTCGCTGAGAGATTTTTGAGGAATTTTCTGCGTGAATTTTGCATGTTAATGGTAGTTAAGTTATTGAACCGGAACTTTCGAATGGATAGAAACCGACCGTGTCAATCATCTTTATCAGCGACATTCAATACCGATCTTCTCCCCGACTCTCAGTTATATGCAAATGTATTAAAAAATTGCACAAGATTAATAAATCGACGGATGATTTGTTCGAATCCTTCGAGAGTTTAGCTCTAAATTGAGATTGTTATTAAAAATTTACCAAAGCACTTAAATACATTTTTGAAATGGAAGTCATAGTTTTATATCGCATCTCAAACTGCAGTCATTAAACGGCTGATACGATGTGGCCGAAACGGTAGGTGGGATTTGGTCGTCCCGGACTAAGACAACGTAACGCAACAATTTGCTTGCTGATTGAATTTCCCGTAATAGTATCGAGTGTTGTACAAACGATGTTTTCAAGTGCCTCCGGACTCGTCTCAACGCGGGCATTTAGGGTTAGGCGGGCACTGTTGCTGATTCCTGCCGATTGGCGGAATGTAAGTGTTTTGTTTAATCCGGTAAGGTTCGAAACAATGTATTTGTCACCCGATTCAATTAATATTTTGACATGTCCGACAGAGGCTTCCATCGCATCGAATTGCCGGCTAAAACTTTGCATCAAATCACTGGCAAAAAGGTCCCAGTCAACAGCATGGCCGGTCAATTCAATGGTACTGTTCAGCCATCCCAAAACAGCTTCGCCTTCAGCATACACATCGTAATCAACTTCCACCAAACGTTTGCCGGCATCAACACTGTTTTGCACTTTGTTCATCCATGCTTCCATTCCTTCTCCAGTAACAGAACTCACAGTCATCACCTCAGAATACGGAAAATGAAGTTGTGTCTTTTCTTTGAGTAAAGCCAGTTCTACTGCTGAAACCAAATCGGTTTTAGTGATCAGGATAATATCACTTTCTTCGAGTTGTTTTCTGAAAATATACGCAGCGCTGGGATGAAGACCGGCATTTCCGGCATTCAGTATATCCGAAAGACGAACCGGATCGGCTAAAACAGTCAGTGGACTAACCAATAATTCGCCATGCAGTTTTTCTTTGAGCGGCTGTACAATGGTAGCTGAAAGATCGGTGCAGCTTCCTACCGGTTCGGCAATAATTACATCGGCTTCAGCTTCTTTTCTAAGTTTTTGTGTGGCAGCAATCAGCCCGGGGAAATTACAGCAGAAACAACTGCCGTTCACTTCGGCAACATTTACTTCATCGCGCGACAAGATGGCTGTATCCACCAATTCGGGTGCCTGATCGTTGGTAATAAGGCCAACCCGTAGTCCCTTTTGCATTACATTCTGGGCAGCTTCCCATAATAGAGTTGTTTTTCCGGCTCCGAGAAATCCTCCCACCAGAATAATACGTGTCGTTTTCATGGTTTTTTATCTATTAATCGATTATTAATTTTTCAAAGCACAAGCTCACTTTTCTGATGACTGTTTCATTGTTGGTTCAAAAGCATACATAAAAAATAGTGATGCAAATATTGCCCCAGTGAATGGACCTAAGATGTAAACCAGAAAGAAGCCTCCGCTTTGATCAGGGAAAGCAGCGGAACCCCATCCGGTCATCCACGCTACCATCCTTGGGCCAAAATCGCGTGCCGGATTTAGTCCTGCCTGGGTCAAAGGTGCCACAAGGCAAATAATTGAACTTACAGTTAGTCCGATGAACAGCGGAGCCAGATCATTATGAGGACGACCTATATTACAACCTTCTGTGAGGGCAAAAATTATCAATACAAGCAGAAAAGTGCCAAAAGCTTCCACGCCTATCGCAAGTGGTAATGAAACCACTGCTGTGCTTCCGGGAGCCGCATAATATTCACCAAACATTTTGGCTGTTTGCACCGATTCTGCAGAACCCCGGATAATGTTGTGCGTAGTTTCGAAAGCGGAGATCGATGGCGAAAACAAAACATAGATAGCCAATCCTGCCATAAAAGCCCCTAAGAATTGTGCGATAAGATAAACCGGTAATTTCTTGGCCGACATACGTTTACTAATAACCATCGCAACTGTTACTGCCGGATTCAAATGAGCACTCGATAAATGCCGGGTAAGGTAAATGGCTAATGTAACACCGATTCCCCAGGCGAGGGCAATTTGCATCAAACCCTGATGGGCATTAAAAAGTACCGATACCGCTACAGATCCGCATCCGAACAGCACCAGCACGAAGGTGCCAAGAGTTTCTCCTTTAAATTCCTTTGATAGTCCCATCTTTTAGTTTTTGATAACTTTTGTTTTTACAAAGTATTACAGTTACAGCTTCGAGTTGAATATCTTCTTTATCAAAAGTGAAGTTCAGATCATTTTGCCCGGGTAGGGCCTCAAAATCAACAGTGTTGGTTTTAAAACCCACAAACGAAGCCTGAACGGTTATTTTACCCAATGGAAGATGATTAAAACGAAAAGAAAAATTAAAAAAGAAAAAGTTAATTTCATGATGTGTTTAATTATTTATGTTATCGGTTAGCATAATTGTTCAGTGTATCATCCTGATTTACAATAACCGCAAATTTCAACCCTTCCTCCAAAAACAACGTTGATGCATTTGTTATTGCAGTGGTCATGCCACTTCCTGAAATACCACCGTCAATGTGTAATTTCATACGTATGGCTTTAAAATTAAAATTATTTGAATGCTTTTTGTACACAGAAAAAATCTTTCGGAAGATGTATTTCAGTCAGAAGTCCGGTCAGAATTTCTTCCATCTTCTTCACCTTTTCGTAATTAAGACAATAAACTATTTTGGCGCCTTCTTTATGTCCGCAGATCAGCCCTGCGTTTTTTAATTCTTTCACATGCTGATTAAGCGTCGTGCGGGTAAGTGGAAACTTGCCAGATATATCTCCTGTCAGGCATGTTTTTGATTGTATCAGAAATTGCAGAATTTGCAGGCGAACCGGGTGCGCAAGCGCTTTAAACAGATTTGCCCTGTCCTGAAGCACTGCGTCAAACAGTCTTGTTTTTGAAACTACCATCTCCTTTATTTTAAAATTGCCGTAAACATACATCAATTTCAAATATGATGTATGCTTACATCAGTATTTAAAATTTTATTAAAAATTAAGTTCCAAACTTTCTGATAAACTTTCTGCGATTTTCCAAAACAATTTATTTAAATTCAACTTGTTTGAAAGAAGCATAAAACGGGAAAATGTATTTTCCGCTAAGAGTTTGATCGTATGGTGGACACGCCGGATAAATTGACCAATCTGCGCCATTTAACATTAATCGTGTCAAAATTATCTCAAATTTAACAACCTAAATCCGGTTAGGATGATTTATTAATCCCCGGCGAGAGATGGCTTTTTATCAGGTTTTTCGACTGCTTACCTTTTCTAAAACATAACCCGTATCTGCTGTTTTGCGGACATGAAACACCTATGAATCTGCGCTTCCCAAACACGATTGAAGATGACATAGGTGTTCTCGCGATAAATCCGGGACAGGCTATCAGGCAATTTAAAACAAATCATCTTCTGATGAAATATTGCCCGGGTACAACCACTGCAAATCTTAAATTTCTACAGAATTAAAACCTATTTTTGAACAAAATACATAGCGTGAAGATTCTGGTCATAGAAGATGAGAAGTTGCTTTCGGATACCATCGTTTCTTACCTGAAAGAGGTAGGCTATCTTTCGGAGCAAGCCGGAACATTCGAGCTTGCATCTGAAAAGGTGAACCTGTATGAATACGATTGTGTGCTGGTTGATATTGGTTTACCTGATGGGAACGGCCTGATATTGGTTCGTGAACTAAAAAAATGTCATCCTGAAACCGGAATAATCATCATTTCTGCAAAGAACTCTTTAGATGACAAAATTCAAGGGCTGGATTTGGGTGCAGATGATTACATGACCAAACCTTTTCACTTGTCCGAGCTTAACTCACGAATCAAATCCTTGATACGACGCCGGAAATTCGAAGGCAAACAGGCCGTAATAATCGAAAACATCACCATTATACCAGAGAACAGACAGGTATTTGTTGATCAGGAACAGCTGCAGCTCACCAAGTCGGAATTTGATCTTTTGCTGTTTTTTGTGGCCAACAGAGGACGTGTACTCTCCAAAGAGTCAATCGCGGAACATCTTTGGGGTGATTTTGTTGACGCTGCAGATTCATTTGATTTTGTTTATTCACATCTCAAGAACCTTAGGCGAAAACTGGCAGAAAAAACGATGAAAGACTATTTTCAAAATGTTTATGGCACAGGATATGTCTTTATTGAGGAGTGAAAAATTATGGATAATAAATGAAAAATTTAAATAACTCTGGTTTAAAATGAAGCTGCAGGCAATGATCAACATACGTTTTCTGGCTCTCATGTTCCTGATATTCACTCTAACAGGGATTGTATTCTATTTCATGATTGACAAAGTTGTGGATCAGAATATAAAAGAAATGCTGGAGTCCAGAAAGGCCTATATCATTCTTAACCTTCAGAAAAAAACGCTGTTCAACGATTCCCTTATATCACCTGACAACTCCATTTTTATCAAAAGGATCAATGAAACAAAAAAATATCAATTTTATTCGGATACATTAGCTTTTGATCAGGCTGAAAAGGAACTGATCCCTTTCCGAAAACTTACTTTTACGGTTGGCACCGGTGATAACTATTACGAAGTAGCGCTGCTGCAATCGCTGCTTGAACTGGAAGATCTGCAAATGGTGATTTTTTCTTTTATGAGCGGACTGTTTCTACTGGTGATGACCTCACTTTTTTTCGTGAACAGATGGCTTTCTTCCAAAGCCTGGAACCCTTTTTTTAAAAGTTTGTCGGTATTGAATTCCTGGAAGTTCAGTGAGGAAAAGTATATTCATTTTGAAATAACAGGTGTTGCCGAATTTGATCATCTCAACGATATGCTGAAAAATATGATGCAAAAAATAAGGACAGATTTTGTTAACCTGAAAGAGTTTACAGAAAATGCATCACACGAAATACAGACACCACTTGCGATTATCAAGTCCAAACTAGAACTGATTCTGCAGGATAAATCATTGAGCGTTGAGCAGCACCGGCAAATGCAAGCCGCTTTTGAATCTACCATCAGGCTTTCCAAACTGAATGAGGCGCTTTTACTACTTTCAAAAATCGAAAATCAGCAATTTGCGGGGCAAATGGAGATAGATTTTTGTCAGTTGATTAAATCCCGGATTGAATACTTTGGTGAACTGTTTGAATTGAAGAAAATTGAAGTTCAGGTACAACTGGAGAGCCCGGTTAAATTTTGTATGAATCCATTGCTTGCTGAAATTTTGGTTAATAACCTGCTTGGCAATGCCTTGAGGCACAACCATGAAATTGGCAAGATTCTGGTACTGTCAAAATATCAGGAAATCATTATCTCCAACACAGGAATAAGACTTGAAATTGATCAAACCAAACTATTTCGGAGGTTCGTAAAACAAACATTCACAGGAGAATCCAACGGACTCGGGTTATCCATCGCCTACGAAATCTGCAAAGCCAACAATGTTTTGTTGAGTTACCATTATTCGGATGAAATGCACCATTTTGTTCTGAAGCCAAAATCCTAAATTTCTACAAAATTTTAATATTTCTTTGCGAATGAACTTATGGTATACTACAAGATTATGCCGGATCATTTTTACTTTAAATACACATTGATTTTTACCTTTATTTTCCAAAGACAGACTCATGTTCAGACGAATACTATTACTTATAAATCAATTATCGACACACCTGATCTTCGGCGTCAGGAAAACAGGAAGCGGACTGCCAGGATCATCTACTTTGGCTTTACCTACAATTTTGGCGGTTCCGGTAAAAAGCAGAACGGAGATGCGCTTAAATATGACAACAAGATGTAATCTGCCAAAAGTCTACAAAGTCATGTAATATATTTACATATTTACTTAAAATAACAATCATGAAAAAATTAATTTCTGTGATGGTTTGTTTGACATTCATTGCTTGCTCTTATGCTCAAAAGCCGAAAGCAGATGTCCCTGTTGCAGCAAAAACAGCTTTTGCTGCCAAGTACCCTGCTGCCCAAAAAGTTAAATGGAGCGTCGAAAAGCCGGGTGAATTTGAAGTGGAATTTACTCTTGGCAAAGTGGAGTCTTCCGCATTGTTTGATACTTCCGGGAAATTTCTTGAATCCGAGATTGAGATCAGGCAGAGTGAACTTCCACAAATGGCAAAAACGGTAATTTCAAAAGATTTTGCAGGCTTTAAGATTGATGAAATTGAAAAATCCACTGATTCTAAAGGGATTACATCCTACGAAATGGAAGCTGTAAAAGGAAAAGAAAAGCTAGAACTGGTTTTTGATGTAGCCGGAAAGCTTTTATCCCAAAAGCCAGTGGAGGATAAGGAGAAAGAAGATAAAAAGTAGTCTGTAAAACTTATTTAGAAAAAAGTAATATGAAAAATTTAATCTGTATTCTGCTTGGTTATTTGATGATATTTAGCGCTTTAAGTCTTTCTGCACAATCAAATTATAAAATTGCAAGAAAAATCCCCGTCAGTGGTGAAGGCAGCTGGGACTACATTACTGTTGATGGGATGGCCTCACGCATTTATGCTTCACACGCCACTGCTGCAGTAGTTATTGATATAAAAACAGGGAAAGTATTAGGGTCAATACCCGATACCAAAGGAATACATGGTATTGCATTGGCACAGGAAATCAACAAAGGCTATACCAGTAATGGCCGCGACTCGTCTGTGACAGTTTTTGACCTGACAACTTTAAAACTACTGGAAACAGTTAAGGGAACGGGCGCTAATCCGGATTGTATCCTGTTCGATACTTTTTCAAAGAAGATTTTCACTTTTAATGGTCGTAGTTCCAATGCATCAGTCATTGACATAAAGACCAATAAGATTGTCGCTACCATTCCACTGGACGGAAAACCAGAATTTGCAGTCGCTGATGGCAGTGGGAACATTTTTGTGAACATAGAAGACAAAAACGTTATTAATGTTATCAGTTCCAAGAATTTTAAGGTAATTAACCGATGGTCAATTGCTCCTGGCGACGAACCAAGCGGACTTGCGCTGGATAGCGAAACGCATAGATTATTCAGTGTCTGCAGTAACAAATTGATGGTCATTACAGATTCTCAGACCGGAAAAGTGATTACCACCCTGCCAATTGGAGACCGATGTGATGGAGTTACTTTTGATCCGGCGAAAAAAATTGCATATAGTTCTAATGGTGAAGGATCAATTACTGTCGTTCAGGAAATAAATGCCAATACTTTTAAAGTTCTGGAAACAATACAAACAATGCCTGGTGCCAAAACTATTGCTGTTGACAAGACTTCACATCATTTATATTTACCCACTGCGGAATTTGGAGTAGCTGCACAAGGAGAGCGTCGTCCTCCAATTAAGCCAAATACCTTTATGATTCTTGATATAGAACCGCTTAAATAACACCTTCTACTTTGCTTATGTAAAGTAGATCGACAAAATCAAACACTTACAGAGACAATCTGCAGGTGTTTTTTGTTTTATGCCAGGAAGACGCCAGCCTTTGGGGGATTACAGATCATTTTTCTCCTGTTTTTGTTAAAATATATTTATCTATCTTTGTGTAATGGACCAGATTGATTTATATAGAGGTAAACTGATGGCGCTTTGTGAACTCCATAAGGTACAGCAGGTTTATTTGTTTGGATCTATTCTTAGTACAAGATTTAATGAATCCAGTGATGTGGATGTTTTAGTCCAATTTGGACAGATTGATTTGATGGAATATTTCGACAACTACATGGATTTCAAAGAAAAACTGGAAGAATTATTCCAGAGACCAGTAGATTTAGTAGAGAATCAGGCAATCCGAAATCCAATTTTCAGAAAAGTCATTGACAGGGAAAAACTACTCGTTTATGAACGAAAAAGTGCTTAAGTTTCTATATGATATAAAGCTTGCCTTAGATGAGATTGATTCTTTCATTGCAAGCAAAAATAAATATTTCACAGATTCCGCAAGTGATTTGCTTCTTAAGCGGGCAATAGAAAGAAATCTGGAAATAATTGGTGAAGCAATGAGTCGAATTTTAAAAGAGGATCCATTGTTCCAGTTAGAAAATTCCAGGAAAATAATAGGCCTGAGAAATCAAATCATCCATGGATATGACAGCATTTCTGATGAAAATATATGGGGCATCATTATTAATCATCTTCCTAACTTAAACAGGAAGTCGAAAAATTAATTAAAGCAGGAGAATCATAGATAGCTGCAGTTTCCAGGATCATGCCTTGGTGGTCACCTTAAAAATCAAACACTTACAGACACAATCTGCAGGTGTTTTTTATTTTACGCAAGAGTTTGGGAGATCTTTTGAGTTTTGTGCGGATGGAATAGAAGAAGCGGTGTAGCAAAAAAGGGGTACAAATTGGGGTACAAAATGGGGTACAAAAAATTGCCGTATATTGTAATCTGCCTGATGCAGAATTATTTATAAATAACAAATCGCTTGGTTCAATGTCATTTAGCAATCATACAGCCGAATGGGATGTGCCATTTATTCAGGGAAGGAATCTGATAGAGGTCTCTGGTCTATTGTATGGGAATAAGGTACAAGATGTCTTTGAAGTACAGTTATTTTATATGACTGAGCCAAATATTCTTAATGAATAATCGCTGCGGTATCCACTGCCTGGAAAAAATGGGTCGCCTTTCCGTTTTTTACAGTCCAGACATGGGTCGCATTGGCCTTGAAAGACTTACCGGTAGCTTTATTTGTTCCCTGATAATAACCTGCCATTACCACCTTATCTTCAACTCCAAATATTTCATTTACCGCAATGTTAAATCCATCAAAGAAAACGGGGAGATTCATGAAAACATTTGTTACTATCGCTTGATGACCAATATAAATGCCATCCCCTTTTACAAACGGCATGCCCTGACATTCGTGCCATTCAATAGCATTATCAAATTGTGCCAAAACACCTTCTACATTACCCGTCTCAAAAAAAGCGTATCCCTGCTTAATTACATCTAAATTTGTCATAATAAAGTTTTTAATAGTGAATAAAAGTTTTTTACCAGCCAAAGGCTGAGAATTATCAAAATCTGCGTGGGGTGGGCAATTTAACCGCCATATTCACAAACCAGCATTTCATCCTACGCTAATCTTGTTATTTTTATTTGGACTTAATAAATATACAACCAAAAAGAGGTCCAACCAAGGAAAGTTTCTTTTATTTTCATCTAAATTATATATTGGCGTATCAAATTGAATATCTGTAATTTGCAAAAATCAGATGGTTCTTATTTAGAATTTAGGACCGTTATAATTTTAAAGCTTAAATTTTATGTCTCTGGACTATTCAAAATTCAAATTCTTAATTTCAGCTATAAATGGGAAATAAAAAGGAGGGTTGTCCTAAAATATAAGACAACCCTCTTAAAAATAATTCATTTTAATATTTCACCTCTTTTTTATGGAGGGTAGTTCAAATGAAAGTGTTTCCGGATTTGGGATTAAACGATATTCTGTTAATTTCCACCTCCGAAAGCAGGAGAATTTTTGTCAAACCAAATCCGTTCGGAACTTAGTTTTTGGGCACTCCTGTCGTTAGGAGTAAAACCCTCCTCGGTCATTGCTGAATTCCAATTGGCGCGGTTTACTTCTCCCGGATCGAGCAGCCAATACCTTCTTGGAATAATGTCGGGCATGGTTTCCCTGGCCAATAGGGTAGAATTGAATTTAGGGAATCCCGTACGGCGAACAAGTGTAAATGCCTCATTACCTTGACGATAAAAATTAAGAAGCTGTTGAATGTAAATTTTTTCCAAATTATTATTCCCATCCAGTTTTACTTTATCACTTGTAAGATATACGTCGACTAACGGATCGATCGATGCAACAGAAGCTGATCCGGCTGCAATTGCAATGGTATTCATTGTATTGGCTGAAGCACGAATCCCTTTGTTGTACCAGTCGGAAGCTGTCCCTTTTGTATCAACTCCTGTGCCATATCCCTTCTGGATAAACTCGGCAATATTCAGACAAACTTCGGCGTATGAAACCAAAACATCGATATATTTACCGTTTGCTGCATCCAAATGTGGCATAAAGAACCTGCGGTTAATGGTTGAGATCAGGTTGTATTTGCTTGCTCCTACAGGAACCCCATTTGTAAAATATGCGTTCTTAGCGCCATTGGCGCCAAAATCGGAAGGGCCTCCCTGATATGCGACCAATGGATCATTAAGGTTAATCCACGATGGTAAAGTAACACTATTGGCAACCAATGCAGTTTTAAAATCTCCAACTAAAGAGTTTTTATCATAATAAATCGAAATCCTGGGATCGCCTGTCGCTTTCATGAAATCGACAACATTTTCAGCTGCATAACGTCTGCTGCGATAGTCAATTTCCGTAGGTCCAAATGGGATATAGGTTGAATTGTTATAGGTCATCTGATCCGCAATTGAACTGATGGGACCAACGGCATCTGCCATTACATCTTTGAATATTTTTGTTGCAGCGGCAGGATCAGGATTTTGATATCTTGCAGCGATACGTAATTTCAAAGAATTGGCCAGCTTAGCCCATTTGGTCCAGTCCCCCTGGTAGAAAATGTCATTGTTGCCAAAAGATTCCTGATCAGTCAAGCTCTTTTCAAGGGTAGCAATTGAACTATCCAGCTCTTTAATCCATGTTTCATAGAGTGTTTTCTGACTATTATAAACCGGATTGTATTTACCCTTATCTCTTCCCTGATTCGCTTCGGTATAAGGGATGGAGCCATTCATATCGGTAACTTTCAGCCCTTGGAAAATCTGAACAATGTATGTCGCAGCATAGATTTTCTGGAACCTATCCTTATCACTCTTATTGTCAATGAGACGTCTCATCTCGAACAGATTTGGAAGGATTGCGGAATAAAATGCTCCATATCGGATATTTACGCTTCCTGAGAGTTCATAAGGGTCAGAGGTCAACAACTGGCTGTACCGGAGTAATAGTTCCAGGTCTTCCCAGATCCATTCGCGGTTTGCTTGCAGATTCTCCAGCGATTTTGTGAAGAGGAACCTCACATCAACATTGCTGATTATACTTGGATCCACGTTGGTGCTTGTAAAGTCCTTCGTACACGAGTTTGAGAACAAGCTGGTCAAGGTGGCCAATATGATATATAAAATGGTTTTTTTCATTTTTAAAGAATTAAATTTTTAATTTCTATAAACATATTATTAGAAACTCACCCTTATTGATCCGCCTAATGAGCGCATCATAGGCAAGAAACCCAATTCTCCAACAGCTGCTGTTGAGGTAGAATTCAAAGAGGCCGGGTTAAAATTATATGGCAATGAGTTGTAGATATAGAATAAATCTCTTCCGATCAGGCTAACAACGACAGAGCTCATCTTAATTTTGGAAATGATGTTCTTTGGAAGGGTATAAGATAAAGCTACCTGACGTAACGATACCCATGTGTTTTCCTTAACCCAGTAATCGGCTACGCCCGTTGAAGAAGATCCGTAACGGTAGTAGAACTGAGGGGCATGTGAAGGCTCCACTAGTCCTTTATCATAAGCCTCTTTAAAGGTCATTCCACCCACGCTGGCTGAAGTGTTGTCCGCCTGGGTAATTGTTTGTCCGGGTGCAAATACACCATCAGGAATTAATCCGTCATCGTAGGTTATTCCATCGTATTTGCTGGTCCAGGTGATACCGCCATGTTGAGCATCCCGCCCTACCAGTGTATTAGGTAATACTCCTGTGTGTGTTCCGAATCGATAGGACGCTAATACCATATCGCCACCAATTTTGGCATCTATCAATACATTAAGCGCCCAGTTTTTGTAGGTGAAATCATTGGAGAAACCACCCCTGAATTTTGCATTAATATCTCCGAGCGTTTTCCATGTATTACTTCTTTTAGGGAAAGCGGTACGTGCATCACTTCTCCAGTTCAGAACGGCCATTCCGTTTTTTGGATCGGCAGCGTTACCAGCATTCACATACCTTTCTGCTGCGATAGTGGAACGAATAACACCATAAGATTTCCCTACGATTGCCCATGCACTGGTTTCTGCTGCCCCTCCGCCAAGGGCGTATTCGGTTCGTCCTTCGTAAAGCGAGTTAATCATATTTTTATTTTGGGAGAAGGTCAGCCTTGAATTCCATTGAAAGTCTTTTGTTTTAAACGGAGTACCATCCAATGTAATTTCGATTCCCTTATTTTGGATATCTCCGGCATTGATTTTAATACCTGAAACTCCCGATTCCTGAGGGGTAGAGACATCAATAATTTGATTGTAGGTATTATCCTGATAAAGGGAAACCTCGAATCCAACTCTGTTTTTCAGGAAGCGCATCTCTGCACCAATCTCCTTTGCAATTTTACGCTCAGGTTTAATATTTGGTGTTAAGGTAGTGCTGGAGCTAAATCCGGCTGTGGAAGGGCTTCCAACCTCACCGGTTGCATTTCCTGTGAAATTGTATCCGGGATTAATCAGGAACGG
>JBAXOA010000069.1:0-23722 GCA_037133495.1 Mariniphaga sp.
ATTTTCTAAATTATCCGAATTTCAGCTAAACGGACAATCAAAGCAAAATCCATTACCATATGCTTACAACGCACTGGAGCCGGTGATCGATGCAAAAACGATGGAAATTCACTTTTCGAAGCATCATGCTGCCTATACCAAAAATATGAACGATGCTGTTACGGGGACTGATTATGCCGCCAAACCATTATTTCAGATATTCTCTGAAATGGAAAAATACCCGGTTCTTTTAAAAAATAATGCAGGCGGTTTTTACAACCACTTGTTATTCTGGACTGTAATGGCACCCGTTACCGGACAAGAACCACAGGGCGACTTGTTAAAAGCCATTAACGAGGCTTTTGGAAGTCTTGATAAATTCAAAGATTTATTCGGCACTGCCGGAAAGAAACAATTTGGCAGTGGCTGGGCCTGGCTTTCCGTTGATGAGAAGGGCAAACTTGTTGTCAGTTCGACTTCGAATCAGGAAAATCCTTTGATGAGTACCAGTGCAGTTCGTGGAATTCCGGTTCTCGCGTTAGACGTTTGGGAACATGCCTATTATCTTCAATATCAAAATCGGAGAGTTGACTATGTTGATTCATTCTGGAAAGTAGTAAACTGGAAAGAAGTCGCACACCGTTATGAAGAAGCGCTTAAAGCGGTAAAATAATCCTGGCAGGCAGAGCGTTTAAATGCAAATACCGGGCAGCATCACTGAATGGGGTTGAATATTATCATTTGTTTAATATTCAATCCTATTCAAGATAGCTGTTGATTTCTATTATAAATTCTCACCTGATTTAAGTTGGTCTTACTTCTTTACTCCTGAAAGCTTTTATAGTCAGCTCATTACCAAATTGGCAAATTGGCACATTAGCAAATTATCCTTGAATCGTTTCAACCGCCTTCCTGATACGAGAAATAGTTTCCGCCTGACCAATAATTTCGCAGATCTGGAATATGTCGGGGCCGAAGCTGCCACCAACCAGACAAAGGCGCAATGAATTCATCACAGTACCAAAATTCCACCCTTTTTCTGTAACATAAGCCGAAAACGGTTCTTTAATTTCTTCGGCGCTCCAGTGTTGAAAGGTACTCAGGAAAGTAGCAATCTCACCCATTATTTGAGGAACATCATCCTTCCACCTTTTGCTAACTATTTTTTCGTCGTAAGTGGTTGGTGCCACAAATAAAAAGTAACTCTGATCCCATATTTCCGACACAAAGTTGCATCTTTCTTTCACCATACCACAAACACGCGTCGCCAATGATATTTCTGCGGAAATTCCTTTATCTTTAAGTAGGGGCAGCAATAATTCCCCCAATTCCTGATCCGATTTTTTGATAAAATATTGATGATTAAACCATTTCGTTTTTTCAGGATCGAACCGTGCACCTGATTTTCCAACCCGTTCGAGCGAAAATGCCTCACAAAGTTCTTCCATCGAAAAGATCTCCTGTTCAGTACCCGGATTCCATCCCAGCAGTGCCAGCATATTTATAAAAGCATCAGGAAAATAGCCATCTTCGCGATATCCGCGTGAAGGCTCACCTGTTACTTTGTCTTTCCATAACAACGGAAATACTGGAAATCCCAGTTTGTCGCCATCGCGTTTACTAAGCTTACCTTTCCCTTCAGGTTTTAAAATTAAAGGAAGATGAGTAAAACGGGGCATGGTGTCCTCCCATCCGAAAGCACGATACAATAACACATGCAGCGGCATAGAAGGGAGCCACTCCTCCCCACGGATCACATGCGAGATCTCCATCAAATGATCATCGACCACATTAGCCAGATGATAAGTAGGCATTCCATCACTTTTAAATAATACTTTATCGTCCAGCTGAGATGAATTAAAAGTTACGCTCCCGCGTATCAGATCCACTTCGGTGATGTCGAGGTTATCTGGCATCTTAAAGCGAATCACATAATGAGTTGAAGATGAAAATAAAGCCTTCGTCGCTTCACCGGAAAGCGAGATCGAATTTTTCATTCCACCTCTTGATAAAGCATTGTAAGTGAAGGTTTCCCCTTTTCCTTCCGCAGTCGTCCGGGCAAGTTCAAGCTCTTCAGGTGTGTCGAAAGCATAATAAGCATGACCGCTTTCAAGCAGTTGCTCAGCATACTGATGATACAACGCTTTTCGTTCACTCTGCCGGTAAGGTGCAAAACGGCCGCCTTGTTCAGGCCCCTCGTCAATTTTTATGCCGCTCCAAGCTAATGCCTCCTGAATATACTGCTCAGCACCAGGAACATAACGCGCCTGATCGGTATCCTCAATGCGAAGCAGAAAATCCCCTCCATGTTTTTTGGCAAATAAATAATTGAACAACGCAGTCCGCACACCTCCAATGTGGAGTGGTCCGGTTGGACTTGGGGCAAAACGAACCCTGACTTTTCTTTCGCTCATGACGACTTTTTTTGGGAAACCTTTAATTTTCGACAAAGATAATTCTTAAAAGACAAATTGTTCAGGGAATATTTACATTCACTCGAAAGCAATTGATTCAAGAATTGAATAGCTTCATTATTCGTTTTCTTTGGATAAAAATTTTAGCGATTAGGGTTTATGATTACCTTTCGATATATTTGTAATGGAAGTTCTATTAGATCTCTTTTTGATAGAATCCTGTATTCACCAAGCTATTACTTAATACCACTATATTCAGTATTTACTAAAATTCTTATTGCCAAGCTCTTGTGTACCTGCATTTTCATTCATAATAAATATAAAATCAGAATGGCATGAAAAATACTTTAATAATTGCATTGTTCCTTCTTGCTTTATTTTCGACAGGACTGAAAGCACAAGATAAAAAGGATACCAGAATCAGGGTTATTGCAATTTTTGCACACCCTGACGATGGAGATTCCAAAATGGGTGGAACTGCAACCCTTTGGGCTAAAATGGGTGTGGCAGTCAAATTCCTGTCGCTGACCAATGGTGACGCCGGGCACTTTAAAGAAGGCGGCGGAGCTCTTGCGAAAAGAAGACGGGAGGAAGCCAGGTGTGCCGCAAAAAAATATGGCATCGATGAATATACCGTACTTGATAACCATGACGGGGAGCTCCAGCCTGATTTGAATGTTCGTTTACAAGTGATCAGGGAAATCCGGAAATGGAATGCAGACGTTGTGATCGGAATGCGTCCGAATGACTACCATCCCGATCATCGGAATTCCGGAAAGTTGGTGGAAGATGCATCCTATATGGTAACTGTTCCTAATGTGGCAAACGATGTACCTGCTCTGAAGAAAAACCCTCTGTTCTTGTATATGCAAGATCACTTCAAAAAACCTAATCCGTTCAGCCATGATATTGTTGTTGGTATTGACGAAGTTATTGACATAAAATTCGATGGACTCAATGAGCACATTTCCCAGGTATATGAATGGTTGCCATGGATCGGAAATGGTGGTGAAATTGACAAAAGTGTTCCGATTGATCCTGTTGAACGAAAAATCTGGCTGAAAAAAAAATGGATCGACAAGAGTATAATGTCGGATGATCAAAAGGCAGGCCTTGAAAAATGGATTGGTAAAGAAAAAGCAGCTGCTTTCAAATATGCCGAATCTTTTGAAATTACAGAATATGGCAGTCAACCGAGCGAAGCAGATATTCGCAGACTCTTCCCAATGCTCAACCAACAGTAAACCGGTTTTGACTTTTGGCCTAGCGATGACCATGTTAGTGCATAATTTTTTTCACTGATCCTTAAAACTAGCCGATGAAGTTTTTCAAAATTTTATATGTGCAGGTTATTGCCGGCATAATTACCGGTATTCTGGTGGGTTACCTTTTCACTTCATTTGCCCATGCTGCACAGCTAATTAGTGAAACGTTTATCAATATGATAAGGATGGTGATTGCTCCCGTAATCTTCTTTACCATAGTCAGCGGGATTGCCGGAGCCGATAACCTGAAAAATGCCGGAAGGATTGGCGGAAAAGCTTTAATTTATTTTGAGATTGTTACTACTGCAGCACAGGTGATTGGATTGGTGGTGGCTAATGTTGTAAAACCCGGCGTAGGAATTAATTACAGCAACAACGCAGCCGAAAAGTTGCCCAATATGCAACTCAGGCCAAAGATATGAACTGGGGAGAATTTTTTGCTCATATTGTACCCTCTAACATTGTGGATTCATTTGCCAAAGGTGATTATCTGAGTTTAAGCATTATTTTTTTAGCACAGGTATTGAATGTCGATCTTTCCCTCGGTCAGGAATTAAGCATCATCGCCATTTTGCTGATAACCAGTAAGGGCGCTGCTGGCGTAACAGGAAGCGGATTTATTGTTCTGGCCTCAACGCTTACAGCAATCAAGGTTATACCGCTTGAGGGTTTAGCTTTGCTGATAGGCGTTGACCGGTTTATGAGTGAAGGAAGATCAATCATTAATTTTATCGGCAATGCCGTTGCGACAGTTGTCATCGCCAAAAGCGAGAATGCTATTGATGAATCGGTTTATGAAAGAGTGGTTGTGCAAGGCCGGCCGATTGAAAACCCCTGACAAATCTAAATCATTATAAATTTCTCCTTGATGGTCTGGCAGAAGGCACATTTTTCGTCAACAGAGGCTTTTTCATAGGTATTTCCGCAAACCGAACAGACTGCATATTCGAAGGCCAATTTGTTTTCTGCATTTATTTTTAGTGCGTCAAGCGCCTTTTGATAGAATATTGCATGTTTCTTTTCTGTATCGAAGGCCCAATTGAACGATTTAATTGCCTTTTGAACCTTCTCAGCTTTGGCATCAGCAAGGAATTGCGGATACATCGTTGTTGCTTCGTATGTTTCGCCTTCGATAGCTGCCTGAAGGTTTTCTGCTGTTGTCTTTACCGTAAATTCGGGTTTGAATTCGTCCATCGTGGCACCCAGTCCCAGCAGCACCTTCCGGTGATTGGTGGCGTGAATCGATTCGGCCTTTGAAGCAGCCTCGAACAGTTTGGCAATCTTTTCGTTACCCTCCTCCTTTGCTTTCAGGGCATAAGCAGCATATTTGGCGCTTGCCGTAGTTTCACCTTTAATTCCGGCTTTAAGGTTTTCAATGGTTTTAACAGGTGCTGGTTGGGTGCAACCTGCAACGGCGATCAGAGCGATCAATCCAAATAACAGAAAGTTTCTCATGACATATTTGATTTAAATTATTACAAAAAATTTGAGCGTTTTAGAGTGGATTGAATCAGATGGGCATCATATAATCGTAGACAAGTGTTCCGCCATAAAAACCGGTAATACTCACAGCAATCGCACCCAAACAATATAAAGCAAGTGCAATCCTTTTTAAACTCGTGTTTTCGGTCTTTTTAAAATACAGAAAGACGCGCATTACTGAAGCAGCCAGTAATGTACCCAAGGTTATCCAGGCAAATAGTTCATGAACCTCCTGAATTTCAGATGCAGCACCTGACATTTCGGGCGTGAAGAAGACGCCTGCCAGAAGGGCAGCCAAAGCCGAAAGGGTTCCGGCAATTAAAAGGTAGAAACCGGTCGCGAATAATCCTGGTTCTTTTTTAAAGAAAAGTAAAACAACTTCGGCCATAAATCCTAAAACCACCAGAGCAATAGGAAAATGCACAAGCATGGGGTGAAAATGGGCAGTAGAGATCATGATTTATTATTATAATTATCCACACTTAAATATAAGGAAAAATAATTATAAATCAAATAGTTCTACTAAATTAATTCGATATTTTCAGTTTGAATATGACTTTGATTCTGAGGTTCAGGATGGATATATACCTCGCTGCGCTCGATGAGTGTACCCAGCTCTTTTTCAATTTTATCGCAAAGTTCATGCACCTGCAAAAGACTTAACTCAGGTTCCAAATGAATATTAAATTTGATGAAGGTATCTGCGCCTGCCGTTCTGACTTTCAAATGGTGAAAATGTTTGACCTCAGAATAAGTCGCCAGAGTTTGCTCAACGATATCGATGGTTTTTTGGGGCGCTTTATCAAGCAAAACATCAATCGATCTTTTTCCAAGTTGATACGATACAAAAAGTACAATAATTGCGACCCCCAATGCAGCAACGGCATCCGCAAAGTAAAATCCAAAATTTGCGCATATCAATCCAAACAACACCACTGATGAACTCCAGATATCGGTTGAAAAATGAAGGGCATCAGCTTCGAGTGCCTGACTATTATATTTCCTGGCAACTCTGTATAGCATACGTGAGCGGTTAATATCAATGATTATTGAGCTAATCACAACAATATAGCTCCATACCGTTACTTGAATATGCGTATTGCCTGAAATAAGCCGGCTTACTGCCTCATAAATGATCCAGGTGCACGTAATCAATAATAAAATTGTTTCAATAAGCGCTGACAGATTTTCGATCTTCCCATGCCCGTAATTATGATTGCGGTCTGCCGGTTTATCCGATATTCTGACTGAAAAATAGGTAATTATAGCAGCAACCATATCCAGACCCGAATGAAGCGCTTCCGATAAAATACCTAAACTGCCGGTTAAAATTCCAATGACCAACTTAGACCCAGTTAGAAAAATAGCTGCAAACACAGATATTAGAGCCACCCTTTTTTTCTCTTTTACCATTGCTGTTGTTTCTTTAATTCAAACTTTTTAAAGATTAAAATGTCCTTCGAAAACATGATTGGCAGTTCCGGTCATGTAAACAATTCCATCAGTCCATTCAATCAATAAATCACCCAAAGTAAGATGAACAGTTACTTCTTTTCCAGTTTTTCCGTTCAGAAAAGCCGCAACTGCGGATGCACAGCTTCCTGTTCCGCAGGCGAGTGTACTTCCTGCTCCCCGCTCCCATGTTCTTACCTTGATTTCATCGTTATTAATCACCTGAACAAAGTTTACATTGGTTCCCTCTGGAAAAGAAGGATGTTTTTCGATTTGTTTTCCAATTGTTATAATATCGGTGGCGGCTGCATCATCCACAAAAACCATTGTATGAGGGACACCCATCAGCATGCTGGTGATATTAAATTCCTTTCCGGCAATATCAAATTGTTCGTTTAGCACCTTTCCGGATGGACCGGTCATCGGAATTGCTGAACGCTCCAAAAGCGGTGCACCCATATTAACTTTAACAAACATCACTTTATCATCTTCAACGATTAGTTCAGGAACCATCACTCCGGCGCCTGTTTCAATGGTGAATGATCTGGCTGTATTTATTTTATTGTCGTATACATATTTGGCGAAACAGCGGATTCCATTACCGCACATATTTGCTTCGCTTCCGTCCGAATTGATGATCCGCATTTTCACTGCTGCAATTTCAGATGGAAGTATTAAAATTATACCATCTGCACCTATACCTTGATGCCGGTCGCATAAGCGGATTGCTAAAGCCGGTAAATCGTATTTGGCTGGATCGATTTCATCCATCAAAATGAAATCGTTCCCCAGTCCATGCATTTTCTGAAATTTCATCAGCGTGATTTAAATATTAAATGTGCAAAGACCTTGAATTGGTCTCGAATGAACAACGAAAGACAAAGGTACTAAAATTGGACTAATTGTTTGCTTTGACATCACAAAACGCAATTATCTTTGTGCATCGATTTATTTTCATGTAAGTTTGAACACTGTTGAAAAATTAAAAGAATGCCGAGAGAAAGAACACGGGATAAGATAAAAAAAATATTTCAGAATCCATACCGAATAGTCATATTCAATGATCTCAATTTGCACATTATCAAGCAAGTGAAATTTAATGCCCGGACTTTGGTAATGGCGCTTGTTTTTGCAGTAATCGCTATTATTATCGGTGTTACCGTTTTAATTGCTTTTACACCCTTGAGAGAATATATTCCGGGATATCCAACCGGTAAAATGAGACAGATGCTGATAAGGAATGTGCTTGTTGTGGATTCACTGGATATGGAAATTCAAAGACGTGACCGGTATTTTAACGATTTCAGAGCGATTCTGGCAGGCGAAACCCCCGCGGACACTACAGCAAGGCATGGAATTATTCCCAGGCCCGATCAGGTTCAATTCAAAAAATATGACCACGATAGTCTTTTCAAAGAAGAAATTGCTCAGGAACAGGTTAATCTTGGCATTTATACAAGTCCCGCAGCCAGAGGCGGAGTTGCCGGTCTGTTGTTTTTTCCTCCTCTTAACGGCCTGGTTACAGCAAAACATGATATAAGTATCGGCCATTTCGGGGTGGATATAGTCGGGAAATTAAATTCACGAATTTCAGCCGCTCTCGACGGGACGGTAATCTTTGCGAGCTGGACCATTGATACCGGATATGTGATCTATATTCAGCATGAACAAAATCTCATTACTGTTTATAGGCATAATGCCGAACTTTTTAAGAATCAAGGCGATAAAGTTCGTGCTGGTGAAGCGATTGCAATTATGGGTAACTCAGGAAAAGAGACAACCGGCCCTCATCTGCATTTCGAAATGTGGCTAAACGGCGTTTCAATCAATCCGGAAGATTACATCAAATTCTAAGCCATTTGTATGAAAAATATTGCAATACTTGGTTCCACAGGGTCTATCGGAGAGCAGGCACTTGAAGTGATTGGTAATAATCCCGATAAATTTTCCGTTGAGGTTTTAACAGCCTATAACAATGTTGATTTGTTGATAGCACAAGCCAAAAAATTTCATCCCAATGTTGTTGTAATTGGCAATGAAGACAATTATAACAGTGTTTTTCAGGCTCTTAATGAGGATGGAATTAAGGTATATGCCGGTTCCGCTGCCTTAGCACAGGTTGTAGAAATGGGAAGTATTGACCTGGTATTAACGGCTATGGTTGGATTTTCGGGATTAATACCTACCATAAATGCCATAAAAGCGAAAAAAGAAATTGCCCTTGCCAATAAAGAGACGCTGGTAGTGGCCGGCGATTTGATTAACAAGCTGGCAATAGAAAATAAAGTGAATATTTTACCTGTCGATTCAGAACACTCTGCTATTTTTCAGTGTCTGGCTGGTGAATATATGAATCCGGTGGAAAAAATAATTCTTACTTGTTCAGGAGGACCATTTTACGGGAAAGATCTTGATTTTATTGACGCGGTGACGCCTAAAGATGCTTTAAAACATCCCAGCTGGACGATGGGATCCAAGATAACCATTGATTCTGCTACACTAATGAATAAGGGGTTTGAGGTGATTGAGGCGAAATGGCTTTTCGGCATAGAACCTGGTCAAATTGAGGTATTGATTCATCCGCAAAGCATTGTTCATTCGATGGTGCAATTCTGCGACGGATCTGTCAAGGCTCAGCTTGGCCTTCCCGATATGCGATTGCCTATCCAGTATGCCTTTAGCTATCCTGAAAGAATTTCCAATTCTTTTCCAAGGCTAAATTTTACTGATTTCGGAACACTAACATTTTCAGCTCCTGATCCGAAAATTTTTCGTAATCTTGCACTTGCTTACGAAGCCTTGAAAAAAGGGGGTAATATGGCATGTATTCTGAACGCGGCAAATGAAATTGCTGTGGAGGAGTTTTTAAAAGGAAACCTCACCTTTCCGGGTATATGGGCTGTGAATGAACAAATGATGGAGAAATCAGTTTATATTGTTCAGCCTACCCTTGATGATTATATGGCTACGGATTGCGAAGTACGCGCTCATGCCTTTGAAATGGTGAGTGCATTACAACTAAAATATTGATATTAATACAAATATGGTTATTCTAATTAAAGCTGCACAGTTAATTTTCAGCCTCTCAATATTAGTAATTGTACACGAATTTGGACATTTTATTTTTTCCAAAGCTTTTAAATGCAGAGTTGAGAAGTTTTATCTCTTTTTTGATCCATGGTTTTCGCTTTTAAAGTTTAAAAAAGGTGAAACCGAATACGGTATTGGATGGCTGCCACTTGGTGGTTATGTGAAGATATCGGGAATGATTGATGAGTCGATGGACAAGGAGCAAATGAAATTGCCTCCTGAGCCATACGAATTTCGGTCAAAGCCTTCGTGGCAACGACTGATCATTATGATCGGCGGGGTATTATTTAATCTCATTCTGGCAGTAGTAATCTATTCGGCCGTTTTATATGTTTGGGGAGATCAATATCTGCCAACAAAAAACGCAAAGTACGGAATTGCTGTAAGTGAAACCGGAAAAGAGATGGGCCTGCGCAACGGAGACAAAATAATTTCTGTTGACGGATTAGAGATTGAAGATTTCAATAAAATTGTTCCTGCAATTATCCTTAATGGTGCCCAAACTATTGAAGTAAAACGAAACGAAGAACTGATAACTGTTAAGGTAAAAAATGAAATAATTCCTAAAATACTTAAGGATAAATACATTATCGGATTAAGAGTTCCTTATTCCTGTAAAGTAACCGGATTTGGGAAGGACTCGCCGGCCCGTGATTCCGGTATGGAGATCGGAGACGAAATTCTGGCTCTCAATGGTTCCGGTTTTCAGTTTTACGACCAGTTTTCCGACACCCTTGCCGCATCGAAAGGTAAGTCAATCACTCTTCTGTACAAGCGTAAAGGAGTTGAGAAAACTGTCCTGGCAGCCATTGGCAAGAGTGGTATGCTAGATATTCAACGGGAGAACAATATAAATGATGTGTTCGAATTCAGAACAATCAATTACGGATTTCTCAAATCAATTCCCGCCGGAGTTTTAAAAGGATACAGAGCTGTTGGCAACTATCTGAAACAATTCAAGTTACTGTTTGCGCCTGAAACAAAAGCCTACGAGTCATTGGGTGGGTTTATAGCGATCGGGAATATTTTCCCAAGCGTATGGGATTGGGAATCGTTTTGGAATCTTACCGCTTTTCTTTCAATCATCCTTGCTGTGATGAATATCCTTCCAATCCCGGCTCTTGACGGCGGTCATGTGCTTTTTCTTCTTTTCGAAATGATTACAGGACGTAAGCCAAGCGACAAATTTCTGGAATATGCCCAGATTGTCGGGATGGTAATTCTTTTCTCATTGCTGATTTATGCCAATGGAAATGATTTTTGGAAGTGGTATCAGGGAAAATTTTAGTTAAGAAAATCAAAATTTAAAATATTTTATGCCTTTAAGGAATAATGTATTGGCAGAAATATTATTTTTGCATTCGAACAAATTAATCTTAAAATAATGATTCTACTGGCAATTTCAGCAGGGCACATTCTGATCGTAGTTGTAGCTTTGGTATTTCTGTTTGGCGGCAAAAAAATCCCTGAACTTATGAGTGGCATTGGAAAAGGGATGAAAGACTTCAAAAAAGCAATCAAAGATGATGACGAACCATCCTCAGAAACACTAAAGGAAACTCCCAAAGCTGGCAATAAAAAAGAGCCATTAAAAGAGTAAAGGAATTTCTCACAATATAGCAGCCCCGGAAAACGAATTTTCCGGGGCTTTCTGTTTGAAATAAATTGGATAGAAATCCTGAATTTGAGTTCAACTTAAACTATATTTGTAACAAACGATTTAACAAATTTACTTATGAGCATATTAATTATTGCAGGAGTTGTAGGTCCATGGCAGATTGTTCTTATAATCGCGGTGGCTTTGTTAATGTTTGGAGGTAAAAAAATCCCTGAACTCATGAGTGGCATCGGGAAAGGGATGAAAGACTTCAAAAAGGCGATAAAAGAGGAAGATGAGCCATCATCGGAAGCACCAAAAGAAGTGCCAAAAGCAGGTCTTAAAAAAGAGCCAAAGAAAGAACCGGAAAAATAATCTACCGGCGAAAAGTCCGGTTTTTTGTAACTAAATTTCAATTTCCAGCGTCAAATGTGTTCAGACCATTTTGTTTTAATCAGTCACATTAATACCTGAAGTCATGAAGAAAAAATTAGCTCAGATTGTTATTGTCTTGCTGTCAATGTCATTGTTGCTTGCTTCTTGTCTGTACGGCATAAAGGGAAGTGGTAAAGTTATCAAAACAGAACGACAGGTTGGTTCATTTGAAGCCATCTCGGTTAGCGCCGGACTTGAAGTGATACTATTACAGGATTCAGTATTAAAGGTTGTTGTTGAGGCCGATGATAACCTGCAGGAAATTATTAGAACGAAAGTCTCAAATGGAGAACTTAAGATCTATCCCGAAAGACGAATTGGCTCATGTTCTTCAAAAAAGATCACAGTTACTTTTAAAACAATTCATTCTCTGGAAGGAAGTTCCGGCTCTGAGATACAATCCAGGATGGAACTTAAGATGCCATCACTTCGAGTTTCAGGTTCAAGCGGGGCGGATATCGACCTGACTTTTGCGGTCAATGAATTGAATGTCAGTGGAAGCAGTGGAGTTAACATCAAAATTTCAGGTTCAGCTCAGAATATGGAAATAGATGGATCGAGCGGCGCAAATATTAAGGCCGTTGAGCTGAAGGTGCTCCATTGTAATGCCGATGCCTCCAGTGGTGCCAATTTAAAAATTACCGTTGCCGATAAAATTTCAGCTAAAGCCAGCAGCGGCGGATCTATAAGAGTCGGAGGAAACCCAAAAAATAAGAACGTAGAGAAATCCAGTGGAGGCAATGTGTCTTTCGACTGATTATTCTCGTTTCATAATGCCATAGCAGATTATCTTTACGATAGAATCTACACTCTTTTCGAGGTCGGTGGAACGATATGGCCCTGCTGAAAGTGGCATTTCCAGTCCGCGGATTGCTGTAGTGATACCAATTGCTACCAATGTAAAGTCTTTTACAATAAATTTCCGTTGACGTGCCCCTTCAAGAAGGATTCTTTTCATCATTCTGATCTCTTCCTGATAATATTGAGATTTAATCTTATCGATAAATTCAACAGCTGTTGTGTCGTTTTCAATGGCATTGTAAAAATTAGCCAATTGTCTGTAGGTTGTGATCTTAGTCATCACATAATCCCGAAGTTTTTCGGCCGGATCAATATCCTTTAGAAGCACTTTCGAAAGCTCCTCGCGAAGTGTATCCGCCTCTTTTTGGATAACTTCCTGAAAAAGATCCTCTTTGCTGTTAAAATAATAATAAAGTGAACTCTTGCCCTTCCTTACAGCATTTGCAATATCATCAAGGGTGGTTTTTTTATATCCAAATTTGCTGAAGATTTCCTGAGCTATTTTAAGAATATTCTCTCTTACTGCATCTCTTTTTATGCTGCTGTTCTCAATATTCATAATAAAATGTTAATAAAACGATTGGGTCAAATATAACTATTTTAGACAAATATGGAAAATTCCACGAATACGTTATGTAAAAGTATATAATCTGATTGAATTTTAATGGAAAGAGTTATACTCTGACAGGATTCTTCATCCTGCCAGAGGCAATCTATTATATATAAACGATTAGGGTTAATATTAAAACATTTCATTCAAAACCTAAACACTCCGGTTTTCATGAGTCAAAACCCGGTAAACAATGAAATATTATCAGTTCCGGTTCACTTCTTCAGAAAAGTTAACGCCAACAGAACCGATGCAAATTTGAACAAATAAATCGTTCAACCACATGCTTTAACTGATTTTTTATCAATGACTTGGTAGCCGACCGTCTTTTACCAACAGATGTAGGTATTTTATCAATAGGTGTAGGTATGATGATTAGATTTCAGTTGTTTTTTAGGAAATTTATAAAGCTGGGATATTTTCGCTCAGAGATTTTAAGTTGTATCTTTTCATTGGCGATATTATGGTTCAAGACACACATTTTCGTAGAGGATTTGATATGATCAATAAAGTTGCGATTTATGATATGTGCATCGTGAATTCTAAAAAAAGACTCTTTGGGAAGAGCTTCTTCAATTTTTTTCAAGTTCAAAGTAACTAGCTTATATTCAATACTATTACCATCAAGGAATACTTTTGTGTAGGCTCCGTCAGCTTCACAGTAGATGATTTTTTCGGGTGAAAGAAAATGTATTTCATCGATGCATTTAATCAATATTTTACCGCTTTTCTGAGCAAAAATCTCACTCTGCAAAGTTGCCAGTTGTTCGTGACTCAAAATCCGCTCCTCTGCTTTGGCAACAGCGCGTATCAGATCTTTAGGCAATATCGGTTTTATGAGATAATCAATTGCATCTAGCTTAAAAGCATTTAATGCAAATTCATCATGGGCTGTAATGAAAATCAGGTGCTGATGATTACTTTCCAACTGCTCGAAAAGGGTAAATGCATCCATGTCGCCAAGCTGAATATCGGAAAATACCAGATTGTGTTTGATTTCCGGCAGAATATTCAACGCCATATTACCTGAATCAATTAACGCGACAATTTTAATGCCCGGGCAATACTCCTGGATCATCAGGCACAGATTTTTACTCAGTAATGGATCATCTTCTATAATAACTGCTTCAATCATCATGCTTTTTTTACTGAAGGTGAATTCTGAAAATTGTTACGATCTGAAGTTCGACTATTACTTCAGTCCCGCGAAAAATTTCATCTTTGGCATTTACAAACCTAACCAAAAAAATTGAATTGAATAACACCCGTTTTTTTAACGTATGGATTTTGGGGTTTATCGTATTTTTAAATTCCCTTCGGATTAAATTTTCAGTTTATCCCTTAAATTAGTATATCCGGCTTTACTTACTTTAAGTTTTGCCCCCTGCTTCGTCAACACAATCCACGATTCTTTTTCATACTGCTGAATCTCTGAAATTGAGGAGATATTCAATAAAAAAGAGCGATGAATCCGAACAAACTTTTGCTCGTCGAGATGCTGTTCGAAGAATTTCATCGTTTTTTGTTTCATAAAATGACCTCCCTCACAGTAAATCATCACAAAATCGTCTTGTGATTCAATATAATGTATTGATTTCACAGGAATAACCTGAATTTTTCGGCCCGATTTTACCACTATGCGATCTAAAGTCCCCAACTCTTCATCATGTGTTTCAATCAATTTGTTGATTTCATAGGGAGAAGTTTTACTTTTCAACTTCTCAGCAGCTTTGTTTAGAGCGACAACGACCCTTTCGTAAGGGTATGGTTTGAGTAAATAATCGATTGCATTTGCCTCAAAAGCGCGGATTGCATATTGATCATAAGCCGTGGAAAATATGATCATCGGGGGAGACTGAATTAATTCCAGCATTTCGAAACCTGTGATTTTCGGCATCTGAATATCCAGAAAAACCAAATCAGGGTTTAGCTCCTGGATCGCAAGGACACCCTCAAACCCATTGGAGCATTCGCCTACCAATTCTATCCGATCGTCCTTTGAAAGATAATGACGCAACAAATCCCGTGCAAGAGACTCATCATCAATAATTAATGTCTTAATTCCATTCATCAGAAGATAATTTATTATTAAATAAATCATTTTTATACTCAGGAATAACCAATGTCACTTTAAACTGTTGTTCGCCACGCTCAATATTCAGAAGGGTAGAGCTTCCGTACAAAAGTTTCAGCCGGTCGTTGATATTGGTCAGCCCAACCCCCTCTCCTTTAAGAGGGACTGCATCCTGATCGAAATCATTGATCACAATAATTTCTATTCCTTCGGTTAATTTTCGGGCTTTAAGGATAATCGCGACGGGCTTTGATGCCTCGTAGACTCCATATTTAATTGCATTTTCAAGGATCGGCTGGAGAATTAAATTTGGAATTAAATGACCGTTACATTCATCCGCAATGTCGAACCGGTAATCCAGGTTTTCTCCAAATCTGATCTTTTCAATTTGTAAATACAACCCAATATTTTTAAGTTCAACTTCCAAAGTAACCATCTCGTTCTGTTGTTTTCGAAGCGAATAACGCATGAATTCAGAGAGTGAAATCACCATCTCGTGAGCCTTTTCGGGATTAGTTAAAGTGAGTGATGCAATCGAATTCAGACAATTAAACAGAAAGTGGGGATTAATCTGAAATTTCAAAGCGCTTAGCTGCGCTTTTCGAATCTGATGCTGCAATTCGGCTTCCCGTATTTGTTTTTCGCGATTTTTTTGGCTGTATATTGCTATATAATAAATACTTACAAGAACAGCATAATAGAACAAACCGCCTAAAATACGGGTAGCCACCTGATGGTCCAAATAACTTGAATACAACTCATTGTTGAGCAAAGTTTTCACCATGAGTTCCGATGATTTAATCCATATAAGGATAAAAATAACTGCGGCAGCAATATGATTTGCAATAGTAGGAATAACTGCAATTTTCTCAGGATCGTTGTATCTTACGACGTACCATAAGGCCATTCCCAATATTCC
This sequence comes from Mariniphaga sp., assembly GCA_037133495.1. Classification (GTDB taxonomy): domain Bacteria; phylum Bacteroidota; class Bacteroidia; order Bacteroidales; family Prolixibacteraceae; genus JAAFHB01. The sequence goes on from JBAXOA010000069.1 coordinate 16,119, forward strand.
GAGTATTGCACCAAAAGTTAAGCCATCGACGAAAGCAACAGTAACAGGCAGTATTTGGGTATAACTATTAAATACTGCCTGTAAAACGCCTGTTGCGACAGGAAAAAACCAATAGGTAATACCTGAAATTTTGTTTGCGGTTACGGGATGTTCCATTAATTAACTATTACGGCATAGTCGTTACTTCACCGCCGCCAAAGATACAGGTACCTTTTATCACTACAATTTTCCCTGATGATGTTCTCGAGATAACCGAAGTGCTTCGTTTGTCTTCGAAGCCTCCAAAGACAGAGACAACCTCCACTTTGATATTCCAATCTTCAGGAACGATGATTTTAGTGCCTCCAAAAATGGTGGCCACATCAATTACGCATCCTTCAACAGGCTTCGAATAAAGAAGATTTACCTTTGATCCTCCAAATATTGAGGTGATTTTGCCTCCCTGGAAAGTTTCGGTAACAACCGATATCGTTCTTCCTCCAAAAATTGCAGTCTCATCGATAAAATCGGTTGATTTTTGGGAGTCTGCGGTACCATGAGGAAGATGGAACCCGGACCGGGGTCGTCTCCATTGAAGAATTAAAGAAATTCCAACCAGTACAATTAAAGCGGGCCAAAAATTTTCTCTCAGGTTATCGGGTACATCCACCAGGAAGAAAAGGCCAATACCGATAAGTACAATTGCAGCTGTGTAGGCTCTCCGTGCAAGATTAAACAGACCAAGAACGATCAGTAACATCTGCCAGCTGATCAGGTACCTTGAGATTTCATAGTCGAGCCATCCGTAATTTCTGGATATCAGGACAGCTCCAATTGCGACAAGGATGATTCCCATGAATGTCCGGGAATCGTAGTTTCTGTTTTTGTGCCTGCCACAAGTCAAATTATTTTGTTCAGGCGTTTCGTCGTACTTAATCATTGTGTTTGTTTTTTAGTTGTTTATTTAAAATAGATTTTAAACTCACACAAAACTAATACGGCTGATATCGGATGGAAACCAGAAATCGGCGAGTGGTATTCAATTGCCGGTAAATGGAGAAAATCAGCTGCCGGCACCACGCCCGGAAGCATAAATCATAGTATGTAATTCAGAATTCAGCTTCTTTTCATTGATTAGATCTTCCATTTTAACGTGCATTCTGTAGCGCCAAAAATGCTGAGCGATTGCAGGAACATTAACCCTTTCCCCTTCCGTATTGTCCCACCTCAGCCTGCCATCCATTGCCAGAAGATCCTGAATAGGGAATATTGCCCACATAGCGGGAGAGTAGAGGTGCATAGTCAGGATATCGCGTGCCACCCATGGCTCCATAAAGTGAGGATAATCACCCTTTTGACCCATTACAGATCTGAAAAATCTTTCACTGTGAACACGATCTTCCTCCCACCACCCCCGTATAGTTGACATATCGTGTGTTGAAGTTGAGCATACTGCCAGATAAGGCGCATCAGCCGGATGAGCGAACTCAATTCTGGGATCTTTGGGCATTCGTTGTATTTCAAGACTAAGAATTCCTAAATCGTGCATTACACCGGGAACACAGTCGGGAACCATTCCCAGATCTTCGCCGCAAATAAGCATATCTGTTGATTTCATGATCTCCGGCAATATCCACTGAGCCTGTTTTTTCCAAAAATCTTCATGACGGCGATAGAAGAAATCTATATAGAGTTCGTCTAATGCATATCGTAATTCCGCTTTTAAATTAAGGTATGAATTGGTATTTTGGAAAGCCACCCTTGGATGAAATAGAGTAGGGTGGTAAGGATCTCTCAGAAAGATAACTTCAGCAATTAAAGCACAAAGACCATCGCGGATGCGGGTTTCTTTTCCTGTAAGTTCCAGTCCCTTTTTTGTAGATTCAAAATAATCCCATACTTTACGCTGCGTATTAAATGCAGGCTTTAGATTGTATTTAAAAGGCTCATATTCAGTTAAATAAACTGTTTTTACCTCATCGGTCTCTTCACCAAACAGTTCCCAAAGAAAGTAGTCGCGTATATAAGGTTTGGTAAACCGCTCTTCGTTGAAAATAATTCCGTTGTCGATAATTTCATCACGGCTAAAGGGCAGAGCCGGCCTGAAATGTCCCAGAATACCCTGTACCTGATTCACCGGAATTTCCCATATCCTGAAAAACCCAAGGATATGATCGATACGGGTAGCATCGAAATAGCGTGACATCTGTTGCAATCGTTTATTCCACCACGAGAAATTGTCCTCAGCCATTTTTTCCCAATTATAGGTTGGGAAACCCCAGTTTTGGCCCAGATCTGCAAATTCGTCAGGGGGAGCACCTGCCTGCTGATCCAGATTAAATAAATCGGGATGTGTCCAAGCCTCAACACTGTCGGGACTAATCCCAATAGGAATATCTCCCTTGAGAACAATACCATTATCCCTGGCATATTCAGCAGCAGCAAACAATTGTTTATGTGCATGGTACTGAATAAAATAATGCACTGCAATATCATCATAAAAAGGCTGGCTGCTGGAGCATAATTCATTGATTTCCAATTCATTGTAGGTATAATATTCAACCCACTTCCTGAAATTAGCTGTTTTATATTTATCGCGGAGATAACAAAAGGCGGCATAGGGAACCAACCATGATTTATTTTCGTCAAAGAATTCAAGGAAGGGAGGATCATTAAGAAACAGGTCTCTCTGCTGATCGAATATTAGTTTAAAATATTTTGATTTTACCTTATGAATATTGTCATAATGAACTGTTTCAAGTGCATCAAAACCAGCAAGTGCTTTCATAAATCCAATCATCAGATTTTCATCTTCCAACACCCCAATCTTTGTGATGTTTAAGTAAACAGGATGGAGTGCTATGGTGGAGATCGATTTATAAGGATAAGTATCGATCCATGAATGAGTGGCTACAGTTTCATTTAAAGGCAGAAGCTGAACTAGTTGCAAGCCGGTAAGTTTAGCCCAGTCTACCAGTTTTTTGATATCAGGAAACTCACCAATTCCGCCGCTTTTTTCGGTCCTCAATGAAAATATAGGAACTGCTACACCGGCGCCTTTCCAACGGCTAATTGGGAAACGAAAATGTTCGTCGGTATGGATTTTCAGACTTTTCTGATCCTTGCATATATAATCCCGAATAAGCCGGTTACTTCCCTGCTCCCAGGCAACGATCTTTTTAGTCGATGTATTAACTATAACATATTTAAATTGAAGTGGAAATTTTAGTTTATCCGCATCAATATCGACGCTCCATAATGGATACCGGTCATCGTCCAGAAGAAGAGTGTCCTCTTCCATCCAATTTCCGAGAATCAGCTGATCTCCAAGAATTCCAACTCTGCAATCCGGGCTTACTTTTGGAACGTGAATTTGAATTCGCAAAGTTCTGGCATAGACAGTTTTAAAGTTGTCCTGGACTAATTTTGATTTGCGCCGCATCAAAACCTGCGTAAAGGCAGATGAGGATAATGCAGTATCAGATTCGCGTCTGGATCTCCAGAAATCACGGCACCTCACCTCTCCTAAATCACTTTCAGCGGTATCGAGCAAACGATTTTCTCCATCTTCCCAAATTAAAGCCCCTTCGCTATCCTTAACCAGGTATTTGTATTCAAGTTTTCTGTCTGAAGGAAAATCAGACACAAGTTCCCATTCTCCGGAAGCATTATTTGTGAGAGGCAATGAACGAGAGGGATCCCATCCTCCAAACTCATCGGCAGACCCGGAAACATAAAGAGATTGTCCCCAAACTGTCTGATAATCAATCTTAAATGATACTTTCATTTTTTCTCCTTTCTGAAGTCGTTAATGACTGCCTAATTCTTAGCGGGTAAAAAACAGTATTTTACTTTCACTTTAATCAAAAAATTTTTGTGAAAATCTTTCTGAAATCGTAAACCTTAGTGATTGATTACACGTTGTAATATTATCAAATTTATTTCGTATAAAAAATGCTTAAATCACTTGATTTTACATCGGCTCCTATTCCTTCCCTGATCCGTAAATTAGCGATTCCTGCGAGTGTCGGGTTTATGTTTAACACACTTTTTAATGTAGTAGATACTTACTATGGAGGTCGAATTTCAACTTCGGCCCTTGCTGCCATGTCACTAACTTTTCCTGTCTTTTTTATTATTCTGGCAATGGGAATGGGAATGGGTACCGGGACAACAGCATTAATTTCGCAATCTCTGGGAGCTGGCCGAAGCGATGAAGCCGACAAATATGGCTATCAGGCTATAACTTTTTCAATTATCAATTCCGGATTTCTCACTGTATTTGGAATAATTATTGCCCCGTTCCTCTTCCGGATTTTAGGAGCTACCAGTGAATATCTTGATATTGCAGTCAAATACATGAATACAATCCTTTATGGTACTGTATTTTTTCTAATTAACAGCATCCTTAACGCGCTATTAAATGCAAGAGGTGATACAAAAACATATCGTAATTATCTGATCGCCGGATTCGTACTGAATCTTGTGCTTGATCCCTGGTTTATTTATGGAGGATTGGGTTTTCCTGCCTTAGGAATCCGTGGCATCGGTTTTTCAACAGTCTTGATTCAGTTTATCGGTTCCATTTACATGATTACCATTACCCGGAAAATGAAAATTTTTAAGAATGCCCGATTCAACGATTTTATTCCTAATCGGAAATACTTTGGTGATTTGTTTGGTCAGGGATTCCCGGCCAGTTTGAATATGCTAACTGTTGCGATCGGAATCTTCGTGATTACCTACTTTGCCGGTCAATTTGGAAAAGAGGCAGTCGCTGCTTATGGAATTGCCACCCGAATCGAGCAAATTGCACTGCTGCCAACAATTGGTCTCAATATTGCTGCCCTTACGCTGGCCGGACAAAATCTGGGCGCCAATCGCCCTGAAAGAATTCTGGCATCGTGGCGGTTAAATATCCGGTATGGTCTGATGATAATTGTAATTGGGACCGGCGCTGTTTATTTTGGAGCACACCAGCTAATGAAGGCATTTACTGCTGATTTGAAGGTTATTAATATTGGAGTTGAATATCTGCAAATAGCTGTGCTCTTTTTCTTCGCTTATATCTTTCTTAATATTTCTGTTTCGACCTTACAGGGAATGAAAAAACCTTTATATGCCATTTTTGTTGGAGCATACCGCCAGTTTCTCATGCCATTGCCACTTTTCTTATTTTTAGCTCTTTACCTCGAATGGGGAACAAAAGGAATCTGGTGGGGAATCTTTTTTGTCAATTGGAGCGCAGCAATCTTCACGTTTTATTATACGAAGCGTCAGATTGCTAAGCTACTTGTTCCTGCAAAGGTTTAATTATTTTTTAGATCCGTCTTTCAACGAAACAATTCTGTTGAACACCAAATGATCTGCTGTAGAATCCGAATCAATATTAAAATAGCCCAGACGTTCAAACTGAAAACTATCCAGAGCCTTTGCATTTTTGACAAACGGTTCTACAAAGCATTCAGTCAACACCTTTAAAGAAGCGGGATTAAGAAATTCCAGCAGATCCTTGTCTTTATGACCTGCGGGATCGGGATCAGTAAACAACCTGTCGTACAAACGGACTTCGGCTTTAACTGCCTGATTGGCAGCCACCCAATGCAATGTTGCTTTTACTTTTCTCCCGTCGGGTGAATTGCCTCCCTTGGTTTCAGGATCGTAGGTACAGTGCAGCTCAACAATTTCTCCCTGGTCGTTTTTTATGACATCTGTACATTTTATAAAATACGAATAGCGCAAACGTACCTCACGTCCGGGTGAGAGCCGGTAGAATTTGTTGGTTGGATTTTCCATGAAGTCATCCTTCTCAATATAAATTTCACGCGAAAATGGTACTTTTCGCTTACCCATACTTTCGTCTTCCGGATTATTTACCGCATCCAATTCCTCAACCAAACCTTCAGGATAGTTGGTGATTACCACTTTAACCGGATCGATAACTCCCATCACCCTTTGGGCTCTTTTATTAAGATCCTCGCGAATGCAATATTCAAGAACCGCTACGTCAGTAACTCCGTCAACCTTTGTTATACCCACCATATCAGAAAATGCCCTCATTGATTCGGGAGTATAGCCGCGCCGCCTCAAACCGCAAATGGTTGGCATTCTTGGATCATCCCATCCGTTGACATATCCTTCCTTCACCAGTTGCAACAACCGGCGCTTCGACATTACCGTATAGCTGATATTCAGTCTTGAAAACTCAATTTGCCTTGGCCGGTAGTCGCTGTCTTTTAGTTCATCGATAAACCAATCGTAAAGAGGGCGATGGACTTCAAATTCGAGGGTGCAGATAGAGTGTGTTATTCCTTCCCAATAATCGCACTGACCATGGGCATAATCATACATCGGATAGATGCACCATTTATCGCCAGTGCGGTGATGTGGCTGTTTTAATATCCTGTACATCAACGGATCACGCATGTGCATATTTGGTGACGACATATCAATTTTAGCTCTTAAAACACAATCGCCTTCCTCATAGAAGCCTGATTTCATTTTAGCAAACAGCTCAAGATTTTCTTCGGGTGATGTGTTACGATACGGGCTTTCGATACCGGACCGCGTAGGTACCCCTTTTTGTTCACTGATGGTTTCCTGATTTTGAAAATCGACATAAGCTTTACCCGCTTTAATCAGTCTGACGGCAAACTCATAAAGCTGATCAAAATAATCAGATGCGTAATACAACCTCTCATCCCAGTCGAAACCAAGCCAGCGCACATCATCCTGAATGGAATCAACATATTCGGTTTCTTCTTTGGTAGGATTGGTATCATCAAAGCGCAGGTTCGTTAGTCCTCCAAATTTACGGGCTGTTCCAAAGTTCAGACAGATCGACTTTGCATGTCCAATGTGCAGATATCCATTTGGCTCCGGAGGGAAACGGGTATGAACCCGGTGACTGTTCTTCCCTTCCGCCAGATCATCGATGATTTGCTGCTGAATAAAATTTTTGGGAAGTTTATCCTCCGTATCAATGCCAATATTGTCTGTTTCTGCCATAATGATTTAATTTTCTTTGCGCTGCAAACTTTTTGCAAAAGTAATAAGAGTTAAACAAATTAAGATATAGTTCCAAACGTTAATTGAATATTTAAAAATACATTAATTTTATCGCTTATCAATTAACGGATTCAGGATGGGAATAATCGAAATCGAAGGGATGGAGTTTTATGCTTACCATGGCCATTTTGCGGCAGAACAGGTTGTTGGTAATCGTTTTATCGTCGATCTTACTCTTTTTACCGATTGCGGGAAGGCAGCAATAAGTGATGATCTGAAAGATGCATTAAATTATCAGGTTGCATATTTGATCGTTAAAGAAGAGATGGCAAATTCCTCGCGTCTGTTAGAGCATGTCGCCGGACGGATACTTGACCGGTTATACTGCGAATTTGAATCTCTGGAAAAGGCGAAAGTCAAAATTTCGAAAATAAATCCCCCTTTGGGCGGTCAAATTGAAAAGGTGAGTGTGACGCTGGAGAAGTAATGGATCAAATATTTAAAACGGTTACCGGTAAAACAGATTTTTAATTATCTTTGCACCCACATTTACGGTCGGTTAGCCGAGTGGTTAGGCAACGGTCTGCAAAACCGTCTACGGCGGTTCGAATCCGCCA
>JBAXOA010000070.1:0-23535 GCA_037133495.1 Mariniphaga sp.
CAGGAGCCAGCACTTCGTCCATTAGCGATTGGGTACGTTCATCCGCTTCACGAAAATAACGCTGCTTCCCTTTCCAAATTGCATCCTGAAAGAATGGTTCGGTTGGATTTTCTGCACACCAGGTATGCTCGGAACCCAGCGCAATGTAACGCCACGCTTCGTCGTATGCAGCACGTGGGGCAGGCTTGCCCGAATGAAGCATCGACCAGAGCGTTTCGACCTGCACCAGCCGTTCTTTGGCATTTCGGTTTATTGCGGTAAGACGGGCGGCTGTTCCTAATCCATCAGTCCAGTATTCATTAAATTCACCTCTTACAACAGGAAGTTTTTCACCATAATTTTTCTCAATCATCTGCATAATTTCAGTCCCTCCGGCGATGACAATATGAGGGTAGGCATATTCATTATTCCAGGCTTTTACTGCATCCGGCACATCAGCATCGAGCGGGCAATTGTCCCATAACGACCACGAAACGACATAAAAAGAATAGGGATTATCAGATTTCTCGCGTTTAGACAAAGCTTCCAGAAAATTCACGTTGGCACTGCCGGTTTTGATTACTGCCGGAACCTTATCGGGATCGCGCTGGCCAAACCAAGGACGGCCGGTTGTTCCGCCCTTTGTCATGCTGCCACTGTTGCCATAACTGCCGGGCTGAAAAAAGAGTATCCTGGATTTGCCGTCAGGGCCCACCCACCAAAAAGGTTTTTCATCGACACTACGTCCATTTCCGGCGCGGCACCCATTTGGCCACATCATAATGTAACGAATTCCTTGTTGTGCCATAACCGGAACCAGACCCCATGAAATACCGGGGATATCCATTTGTTGCAGGGTTTTCATGGGTACGCCTGTCAGCTTTTGCATTTCGCGACTAAAACGAAATATCTGAAAAAGTTCTTCGTCAGAGCAAACACTGGTATTCAGATTCAGATAACTGGCATCGATACAAAGATATCCGCTCTTAATTGCTTGAATGACGCGCTCCTTATCAGCAAATGTGGCAGACTGCCAGTAACGTTCCAATGGCCACGTAATTTCCGGATTCCAGCGGTAACCAGCACCGGCAGGGTAATCTTTAGTTGCCTCAGCTAGTTTTATCCCTTCGTCGATATTACGTTTATGAAGAATTTCAACGTTATCCTGCGTGTTGGTATACCCAATATCTACATGAGAATGAGGATAGATATAAATCGTCCAATGGCGCAATGCCGGCACAACAAAAGTTTTCTTCAATGATTTGGCACCCTGGCGCAGTGTAATTGTAACTTGTGCTGCAGATTTTACACTTGCATCAGGCGGCAAAAGAATTTGATAATCATTTTGTCCGCCATTAACTGACAGCACTTCGGTAATTTCCTTAATTCCCCCGGTCTTTATTTCCAGTTGAGCCTTACCCGAGAATTTCTCGTCTTTGAAAACGACCTTAATCTCGCGACCGGGCTTACCGTCGGCACGAAGCCGGTAGAACTGCTGCGGAACACAGGTCATATCGGCAGGAAACAACAATTTTAGATCTGTTGTATTAGTATTTTGCGCTGCAGCGCTTAAATTAATCAGCAGTAAGAAAATTAGTTTTATTTTTCTCATTTCTCTTCGGTAAAGATGATATGGACAATAGATTTAGCCTGTTTTGCTGACCAAAGATATATTTATTTTCTGCAAATATGAGAACTATGCCGGGTATTGAAATTCATTAAACTTTTATACTTTTATTGTTCTGTTTTCAATTACTGAAGTTAATAAACCAACATAAGAACCAGCTATGAAAATCGAGCAAAAAAAGACCATTAATCGCCTGTTAATAACAATTTTGCGAATCTCAATTGGCTGGCACTTTTTTTATGAAGGAGTTACCAAGATTCTTCAGGGCAATTGGACTTCCTCAGGATTTTTGCTGAACACATCAGGTTCATTCTCCGGGTTTTATCATTGGCTTGCAAGCTCCCCTTCCCTTTTGCAAGTCACAGATTTCCTGAATGTTTCCGGTTTGATTATGATCGGAATTGCACTGTTCATTGGACTTTTTAGCCGGATTGCCTCACTTTCGGGAGCATTGCTTATGATTTTATATTATTTTGCTTACCCACCTTTTGGCAATCCGCTGATGAACAGCGACGGGCACTTGTTCATCGTCGATAAATTATTTATTGAAGCAACCGCTCTTTTGTTTCTTTTCTTTTACCACGATAAAGGGTACAGCATTGATCATCTGCTACAGATTCTCCGAACTTCGAAAAAATCACCGGCTACAGAACCTGAGAGCAGTTTATCTCGCCGCGAAGCATTAAAGAATCTGGCAACATTACCGGTCCTGGGAGCAATGGGATGGGGTGCCATTCACAACTACAATTCGTATGGTGTTGATGTGATGTCAGGAGCAACGATTCAGATCAAACAAACAGCGCTGAATGAACTGAAAGGCGAACTCCCCAAAGGAAAAATTGGAAAACATGAAATCAGTCGTTTAATAGCCGGTGGCAACCTCATTGGAGGCTGGGCTCACTCACGCGACCTGATTTATGTACCAGAACTTTTCAAGGCTTACAATACGGAGCAAAAAGTTTATGAGACTTTAATATTGGCTGAACAGGCCGGTATTAATACCATCAATATCGGATACCCGTCGAATCCGTTGCTGGCCAAATATAAAAAGCTGACAGGCAGTAAAATAAAGGTAATCTCTCAGGTTGGTCCGCATCTTGATAATAAGATGCTTTCGCAGGTAGGGCCGAATACCGATCCTAAACTTTATTTTGAGTTTATAGATAAGGCCATTGATTACGGTGTTGATATCGTCCAGGTTCAGGGAAACTGGTGCGACTGGCTTGTACGTGATAAAAAAATTGAAGTTATTGGCAGGATGCTGGATCATATTCGGCAGCAAGGTTACACCGCAGGACTGGCAGCCCACTCGGTCGAATCTCTGATCGCCTGCAAGGAACAAGGCATTATTCCCGACTATTACATGAAAACTATGCATCATGATCAGTACTGGTCGGCACATCCGCGTGAATTCCGTTTCCCTTTTGAAGTTGACGGGAAAGAATACCTCGACCACAACCGCTTTCACAATAATATGTTCTGCCTGTTTCCTGAGCGCACCATTGAATTTGTAAGCAAAGCCACAGTTCCCGTGATGGGCTTTAAGGTTCTGGCAGCCGGAGCCATCGAGCCAAAGGACGGATTTAAATGGGCTTACGAAAACGGAGCCGATTTTATTTGCGTGGGCATGTTTGATTTCCAGATTGTTAACAACGTGAATATTGCTATGGAATGTCTGAAAACAGCAAACCGTAAACGACTTTGGTTCGGATAGGGAGAAAAAGATGATACACTAACATAACTAGTATGCCTCTCTTAAGGATTGTCCCTTCAATGCGAAGTTGCGGCCTCCGGAAAAACCACCGGTAAAGCCGGGATAACTTCCGTTTAACCGAAAATTAAAACGAAATTCTTTTCCCGACTTGCTTCAGCCATTCGCGTGCCATCAGTTCATGCCCAGCCACTGTAGGATGAACGCCATCCCAAATCCAGTAATCAGCAGGAGCTCTTTTGCAGGCAGTATCGAAGATTTCCTGAAACCCAACAAAAACTGTATTGAATTGGGATGCCAATTTTCGCACTACCGCCTGTCGTTTTAAGATATCAGATTGGTAAGCCTCCCAGTTATCTTTTACCCTACCGACCTGCAGAATAAATGGTTCACATAAAACAATAATAATATTGGGAAATTTTTCAATGGACTGATCAATCAAAGATTTGTAAATCTCTTCATATTTTTCAACCGTAATTACAGGTGCTTTTTGGAACACCACAGAACTGGAATCATTCACACCGATCAGAATACTTAGAATATCAGGTTTCAGACCGATGGTTTCGGCTTGCCAGCGTATGGCAAGATCACTCACTTTGTTCCCGCTGATACCTCGATTGTAAAAAGCTAATTTTTTCTCCGGGAAATCAGCACCCAAACGACTTGCAATGCTAAAGGCGTAGCCATGTCCCATGATGTGATTAGGATCGGCACTCCTTCCGCGGTTTCCATCAGTAATCGAGTCACCCTGAAAAAGAATGGTCATTCCATTCATGGCCTTCAATTTCCGTTCTTTGCCGAATGTCATTGCTAATGTTGGCATTACCGGGAAGCATGATACGGTAATCCCGGACAGCGCCAACCCTTTTATAAAACTTCGACGTGAACTTTCTTTCATCAAAAGATAATTTGTTTTTTAATTGTAAATCTTAAAGAACCGGATTAAGTCTGCCGTGTAACTTAACAGGAACCTTGTCCTCCGGATTAAAGTGTGAAAATTAACAGCTTCATTTCCAATTATTCAATTAGTTTAGAAATATTTTTCAGGATATATTCCGGTCCTTTCTCCGCTTCAACAAAAAACCGTTTATCAGATGGATAATGCTTTCCATTTTCATCAACGGCACGAAATGAGATTCCCGCAATCAGGGCTTTTAAAATCAGATCATAAGGCTTGTTGAGTTTTTTTGCAACATTGATTGGGGTGACCAGCCTGTCATCGGGACTCAGTTTCCGGTAAAGATCGCAACCAACTCTGAAAATGGTATCACCCAATGCCTTATTTTTAAATCGACTGAGTAAATCATCAATATGCTCTTCAAGTTGGGAACGGGTAAATTCTTCCGGATAAAGGGCAATTAACAAATCGGCAGACTGAAGCATGGTTTGACGCGCAGTACTATGAATCTCAGGATCGCCAAGCGCTTCGGCAATGAAAACCCACCCCGGATTCTGTTGAAAACCTAAATAGGCCACTGTCGCATGGCCCAGATTATGAATAAAAAGTTTCCTGTCAACCCAGGCTTTGATATTTTCTTTGGGAGCCAGATAGCTCACCTTAGGAACTGGATTCTTAAACCCATTTTTAGCCACAATCAAAGAATTGTACGACTCGGCAAAAATCTGCAGCGGATCCTTTTCCACATCCTTTTGCGACATGATCGGAACCATCTTCCCAATACTTGTTTCCACCAGGCCAACCAGTTTGCTAACTGGATAATCCGCAGGCAACAAGCGGGTCAGTTCAGCCGAAATATACTCGTCGGCATTCCTCATGTTCTCTGCTATAATAATATCGAGCGGCCAATCACCATAAAGTTGTTGGCGAAGCATCAATGAGCGGGCAATAATTGGAAGAGACGCCGATAATCCCTGCTGACCAACGGAAAGTGATGCAATTGAAGCATCTGCCAGCTCTTGAACCACCTTCTCTGTTTCACTTAAATGAATACCCCGTACATTTGTTACCTGAATGGTCTCATCACCCTCCGGATTTTTGACTATTACTTTATACTGTCGTGATTTGTTCAGATTCTCAACTAGTTGCTCATTTATATCCACAAATACAACTTCATATCCTGAACGGCTAAAGACCTGTCCGATAAAGGAGCGTCCGATTTTCCCGGCACCAAACAGAATCAGCTTTTTGTGAGTGGGATTATTCACAAGGGTGAAATTTGTTGAATATATTGATTTTTAAATTCTTCCACAATTTTACGTTTTTCACCTTCGGAATTCTCAATAAAGGTACCACCAAGATAATAGCAAGCGAATCCTCCTGAAGCGACACCCCAGGCTAACGCTTCTGTGAGGTTAAATTTTCCAATTTCAGATCCGGTCAGTTGCATTGCGATAGAGGAGATCACGCCTCCAACAAAATTATCACCGCATCCTGTTGTATCACCTTTAAGGGATGGGTCACGGGTAAAATCTTCGCTCACTTTTTTCGACACAGCAAAGGTCTTCAATGCTGATTTTTCAAATAGCGTGCCGTTTGAAAAAACGTGCAGTTCCCTTGCGCCATTGGTGATGATAAATGCGGCAATGTTCAACCCTGCAAAATATTCAGCAGCCTCAGCGATTGTCACTTTGCCACTTATTTTAAGCGACTCTTCACAATCCATGATCAGCAGATCAATTAATTTGAAACTATCTGGAGTATCGACAAGAGGCCATGGCTGATCGGGGTTTTTCTTTTCATTCCGAAAATCAAAAACCGTGTTAACCACAGTGATACAGCCATTTTGCTTCGCACGGGTCAACAGTACTGTCAGGTTATCATGGATATTCGGAACGAGAGCAGTACCCCCAAAACAGACGATATCGGCTTCGAAAAAATCATCCTCCAAAAGGGCAGGTGTATAATCCCATGCTGCACCGATGTTATTGATAAAGGTCCGTTCCCCTTGATTGTTGTCGTAAGTAACATCAGAAAGAACATCAGTAAACGGGGTTCTTTTTTGAGATATCTTTCGATAGCGATCAATATTCAGGGGTGTTTTTCGCACCATCTGATCGATCAAAACTGCCGTTTCATCGTTACCGGTTCCACCGTAAAACCTAACATCAAACTGATTTTTATTCAGTAGCTGTGAAGTATTAATCAGTGAAACTAGGCCAGGTCCGCCAATATTAAAGGCTTCAGGAGCCACCCCTCCGGTAAGTTCCCGACTAATTTCGGCATATGGAATACCGGAAAATTTCTCCAGTTCTTCGGTAAAAACGAGCCTTCCCGGTGTGAGCCCTCCGTCTCCGGTCTGAAGAGAGAGGTACTTCTGAAATTGAAGAGTATTAAATCGCACTCCGGTGTACAAGTAGTCGGCGAGGGCACAACCAGTCCCCGCTACAATTATCTTCGAACGCATAAACTAAATATATCTTTTATAATCAGCGGCCAGCAAATACTTTGGCTCTTCATCTTCAATGATTGCCGGGAAACGGCCAACAGGCGGATTAAAGCAATTGTCACTTGAGTCGTCGTTTACAGCGCTCACCTCACCAACCAATACTTTTCCTTTTCCTGACTCACCATAGAAACGATGATACATTCCCTGTTCGAGACAAATACTTTCGCCTGGAGTAAGAATCACTGAATCATAAGGTTGAAAATTACGGACTACACCATCGATTTTCACGGTAAAAGGCAAATCTGAAAAACTTTCATTCTCGTCGGAGTTACACAAGTCGACAACCAGGTTACCGCCTCCGCGACAGATAATGTCTTCCATTTTACTCCAATGAAAGTGCATCGGTGTTTCCTGCATCTCCTCTACGATCATTACCTTTTCAGCATATGATTTTTTGTCTTTCTTATAATTGCCGTTACGTATGGTAAAAAGGATAAGACCTTGTTTATGAAAGTCACCGTTCCCAAAATCGGTCAGATCCCAACCCAACATATTGTCGATAACCTCACTGCACGTTTCATATTTGCCTTCCCACTCTTTCGGACTCCAAAAAGCCCATGGCGGAAGTTTAAAATTCATCTGATCGAAAAATTCTATCGAATTAATAATAAGCTGGTTGATTTCACTGCGTTTCATATGAAGGTATTTTAGTTTTAATTTTTATAAGCTTTCAATTTTCTTTATCAAGTTGTCAATCTCTTCCATTCCGTTTACCAGTTCAATGGTAAGGTCGAAATGCCGGATTTCACCAGGCTCAAGGTATTCGAGCGATTCATTTTTACTGGCATCGGCACGTCCTGCGACATAACAATTGCAAGGTTCCATTCCCATCACATAATCGCCCTCTCCCATTTGCTTCCACTGCGTAAAATTAAAGAGTTCATTTTTGCTGTAATGAATTGCAGCTCCTATTTTAAGCTTTTTATTGACCAGTGCGACACATGTATTTCCTTCTTTATCAGCATTTAGAGTGTGATAGAAAACCTCTTCCGCATAGTCGGCTGTCGGTGCCTGACATTGATTATAAGTGGTTTCACCATTGATGGCTACCTGATCCCTTGGATTAAGTTTTGCAGTTGGTGTAACAAGTAAAGCATTTTCGTCAAGCAACGGATAACCCATATTAAAGTGAAACAACAACATGAGCGCTTCGCGTTTGAATCCACAATTTTCGACTGTATTTTGCAGGATAATTTTATTTTCGCCGTATTTACAGGTAATTTTCCTGTCCAGAATCAAATTTTCTCCAAAAAGCCGGGCTTCACGCATCTTTCCGCTGATTGTTAAAACCGGAATACCATCAACCCATTCGGTGGAGGCACAAACCTGCTCTGCCGGGGTATTGGCCATCCTGCCATGCAATGGAAAATATTCACCATCAACCTCGCAAGGGGAACCCACATTACGCAAACCGCAGGTAGTAAGGAATCCGGCCAGATAGCTGCGTAAAAATCCAATACCGTTCTCATCATAATATTCAGGTGCAACAATACCGGTTTTAGTGATATAGCTACAATTCAGTCCGTTAAAAGACAGTCCGGCAATATCCAGACAACGGTCAGCCAGAATTGTAAATTCAAGACCTGTGCCATTTTTTACGTCGAAAGCTCTGACACCTTTTGACTTCCCATCAACAAGTGTATATTCCTTAATTCCAAATAGCTGACTAAAATCCCCAACATATTTAAGCAGTTCTCTCTTGTTCATTTTATTTGTTTTTATACGTATTTTATTTGTGAACATTTATCATTGAACATTGATGATTCAAAATTGATCATTATTTAATTCCAATCGTTACAATTTCATGAGGTTTTAACTTAACATGAATTGTTTTTCCCTGAATATCCGGAGCCGATGCTTTTTCAAGCGGAAACTCAATCAGGTTTAGTCGCCGGGCAGATTTCGCTGTTACCGGTAGGCTAATTGCAGCCATGGTTTCTTTTCCTTCAAGCTCCACTAACCTGATGATAAGCTCCTCCCCTTCTTCCGATTGCTTAACGCCTGTCATGGCTACGTTTACGGGGGAAACTGAAAAGAAGGATGCTTCTTCAGGCCGTGTCGAATGCTTTTTCGCCAAAGCCAGTGAAGGTGGTTCTGCGGCATATACGGGTACATTAAAATCGTCACCTTCTGCCCACACATCGCTTTTCCAATCACCTGCATGAGGATAGAGTGCATAGCTGATATTGAATTTTCCGAGATTAGGATAGATATCGGGGTCGCCGGCAGACCTCATCAAGGTAAGTCTTAATTCACCATTGTGAAACGAATTCCCGTACTTTGTTTTATTCAGCAAGGCGATTCCGGTTTTTCCGTCGGTTACATCCACCCATTTTTGTGCAGGCACCTCCTGACCATCATTAGCTTCAGAAACAATCCCGTAATCATTCCGGTGTTTAATTGCCTCAGGTATTTCAATGCCTCCAATTTTTCCGTTGGCAGGTCTTTCAACAATATCAAACGGAACCTGGCAATAAAACCTTGAATTCTGTATTGCCAATGGGAAAACGGCTCTTAGCATAGGAGAATCGGTTGAATCGCTGCCCGTTTCCAGCCAATGCACTTCCATATCGTAAGCGATCCGGGGGTACGAACGGTAGATATAAGCCCGTTCGATGAACCTCGACTTACCCCAGGTTTTAACTGTTTCGATACAAGCCCTGACAGGTCCGTTTTCAACGATCTTCACACTTTTGACGTTGGTAACATCCTCAATTTTAACATTTTTATTCAAGACCCACGATTTCATTCCACCCTTTTTATCTTCCATAAACATACGGAGCGTATTCAGCCGGCCACCTTTTTTCACACTTTCTGCATTGGTACGTTTGTCAATCAGACTCACAATACCACCTGTTTTAAGATCAATCTTAATTTTGAAAAAATCGGTGTCAAATGTACTGTCCTTAAATGGGATGGGTTCGTTATATTCTCCCGGTTTAGTTACGTCGACATAGAATGTTTTATAACCTCCGGCGGGCAGATCATCGACAATAAACTGAACTTTGGAGGTGAATCCGGGAGGTGTCACCTTTGCCCAGACAATCTGAGCGGGATATTTCTTTCCTGAGCCATCGCGAACCAGCACTGTTGCAACTTTTCCTTGTCCTTTATCAACCGGATTAATCTTTTTCGATCCATAAAAATCACCCCAGCTGTTTGCCTTGACAGAAACGGGTTCGGTATGCGAATACACGCTGGCTTCAACTATGGTTTTCCGGACTCCCGGATGAAGATTATAGGCTACAACAGGTTGTCCCAAACCGGTTTGAAACTTCACCTCATCGGCCATTTTACGGAAAGCATTGTCACGTAAATCGGTCGATTTGCGAAGTACATCAGCATAGCGGCCAACGGCTTCTTTGTTTGCTTCATTGATTGCTGAACCCGGCAGAATATCGTGAAATTCGTTAAATGCCACTGTTGTCCAAAGGTCGCGCAGTTCGTCGGCCGGGTATTTGTCGCCATTCAGCCAGCGAAGGGTATTGAAAAATTCGCTGCTATAGAGTGCATTCTCACAATTCCTGTTTCCTTCCTTTATGTCGGAGACATTGGAATAACAACCTTCAAAAATAAATTGCATCTCTCCGAAATGAGTTGGCCGGCCACTCATTTCTCTGGAAATCTTACTAAAGAAATCGCCGGCAGTAGTAAATTTAACCGCAGGATAGTCAGGAGTTTTATCCAACTGATGAACCATTTCGATGTTTGCACGTGTCGGACCGCCGCCATGGTCGCCAATACCGGTTATCTGCAACAGACGATGTTTATCAGGGGTGATTTTCTTTAATTCATCCTTTAATTTCAGTGTGATCTCTCCGTTATAACCATCATTGGCATAACATAATACCTTTGAAGAATCACTTCCAACCCACCAGAATGAACCTTTAAAAGGCTTGGTGCGGTGAAAATAGAAATAATCGCAGCCGGCTTGTTTCAGTATCTGTGGCATCTGCGAAATATGTCCGAAATTATCAGGAAGCCAACCAATATGAGCCATTTTTCCGAAATGATTTTGGAAATACCGCTGACCCAGCAGAAATGAGCGACTGATCGCTTCTCCCGACGAAAGGTTCATATCTCCCTCTGTCCACATCCCGCCTACAATTTCGAGGCGTCCTGCTTTGACATATTTTTTTACCAGTTCAAGCAACGGAGGATCCACCTTTTCGACAAAGTTGTAGACTGAAGCCTGACTTTGCACCATTGTAAAATCCGGAAACTCATCCATAAACGCAACTGTTTGGCGCAGGTTGTCATTGGCCATCTTCATCGTTTCGGAATAAGTCCAAAGCCAGTTCATATCCATGTGGGCATGACCAACAATATGGATCGTATCTTTTGGAGCAGCAGCACCCGAACGGCCTTTGGATGCCGTATTACTTTCTCCGGCAATAGAATAGAATGGAAGACAAACTGCCAATAATACAACCGGAGCCAATATGCCAACAATAATTTTCTTCATAATGCGTTATTTTTTAGATGTGTTGATTAATCAACTATTAAATTCATTAACGGCTTCGAACATTGCAACTATATTTTCAGGCGGTACATCGGGCATTATGTTATGAACGGTATTAAAAACATACCCGCCACCCACTGAAAAAATTTCAAGATTATGCTTAACGTGTTCCTTCACCTGTTGTGGCGTTGCCTGGTTCAGGATACTTTTGGTATCACAACCGCCTCCCCAAAACGTAAGGTCACGGCCAAATTCTTTTTTCAAGCGCTCAGGTTCCATATTGATGGCGTTGATCTGGACAGGATTCAGAATTTCGAAACCTGCTTCAATCAGTTCAGGAATCAGTTCATAGATTCCGCCGCAACAGTGCAGCATGGTATGCATTGAAGAATTTGCCTTTGCATAATCGCACAGCATTTTATGCCTGGGCTTAAAGAATTCGCAATACATTTCATTTGAAATAAATGGTCCGTTAGTAGTACCCAAATCGTCACCAAATTTAATAATATCCACTACATCCCCCACTGCTTCACACGTTTTTGCCAGGGTATTCATATGACTTTCCATTAAAGCATCCAAAAATGAATGAACGCCCGATGGGTCGGCCAGCATATCCATCAGAAAATTATCCATTCTGCGGATAAAAGTGCCCCATTCGAATAAATTGCAACCAATACCGAGAATCAAAGCTTTATCTGTTTTCTGTTTCAGATCGATGGTTTTTTCACGTAGCAGCTTCCAAAAATCCTTTTCATCAGACCAGTCCCATGGTGTAAAACCCACGCCACCCCAGATAACACGCTTCATATCGTTTGCCAGATTTTTGTAATCTCCGGGATAACCATTCAGATACGGGAAAATAGTCTGATCGAAAAAAGTAGCCCCGACGGGCATTCTGCCAATAACTTCGCCACTTGAACCGTAAATAATATTCGAATCATCAGATAGCCGGTCTGTCTTTAACCAATTGGGATAAAGGGCTTTGTGGCCTGCAATAATCTCCATCTCCTTCCAGTAATTTTCACCGGTATTGAAGTGCCTGCCAATATCCAGCACATCGGCACCGAAATGATCCAATAATTCCATTTCAGGTTGTGCCACTTCTTGTATCACATCATAAACATGAGTTTTCAGATGTGTCTTTCCCAGGTGTTTAATCAGGTTTTGATAAGCAACCACTGAAATTCCCGAACTTGGCGTTGATCCAAGATCGACAGGTACCCTGTCCGGCTGACGATGATTAATTGCTGCTAATACGCGTTCACGTGAATTCATTTTAAGATATTTTTTTCGTTAATTTAGAGAACCAGGCTGTTAGGCTGTAGGCTGTTAGGCTTTAGGCTGATAGGCTGTTAGGCTGTAGGCTAATAGGCTGTTAGGTGTGGATGCTCATTTAAGTAATTGTCAGTTAATAAAGTTCAATATAAATTAGCCTATATAATTGATTACATGTAACATACTATGATTCACATGCGATATTAAATTATTCTGATCACAACCATTTGCCGATCAATTATCCGGCAGAACTTTGCCTAAAAGCCTATAGCCTAATTGCCTAAAAGCCTTTCCTCCCTGCCCCCCAATTCTTGTTAGGTTTGTCGCTCATCACGAGGTGAAGTTTACCACCTTGAATAATATTCATATGGCTTATAAAAGCACGGTTAAGTTCTTTTCCGTTGAGAGTTGCAGACCTTATATATTTGTTTTTCTTTGAACAGTTTTCAGCCAGCACCTGAAATGCCTTTCCATTAGGCAATTGAATTTTAATGGAATTAAAAAACGGGCTGCCAATGGCATATTCGCCGCTTCCGGGTACGGCAGGGAAGAATCCCATAGCGGAGAATACATACCATGAACAAAGTCCTCCACCATCTTCATCGCCGGGAATCCCGATCGGACGATCGTCGAACCACATATCCATGACTTCGCGGATGCGGCGCTGGGTCTTCCAGGGCATGCCTGCATAATTATACAGGTAAGGAATGTGCAGCGACGGTTCATTACCGGCAACAAACATTCCGTTCAGTCCGGTAGCATCGGGGAATTGTCCCATGAACTGCCATTTTGAGATCTGAGTTGGCTCGTTGAAGAGCGCATCGAGCCGTTTCACGAAAGCCTCCTTTCCGCCGAGGAGATTGATCAGATCGGGCAGATCCTGCTGAACGCTGAAGTTCCAAGTCCACGCGTTGTTTTCGGCATAGTACGCACGGCTGCCCACTCCGCCCGACAATTGAGGATCGAAAGGTTCAACCCATTTCCCATTCGCCATTTTAGGTGCCATAAATCCGGTAGCCGGATTAAAAACATTGCGATAGTTTTTGGATCTGTTCATAAAGTAAGCATAGTCGGAATCTTTGCCTAAAGCTTTAGCCAGCTGGGCCAAACACCAGTCATCGTAACTATGCTCCAGAGTAAGTGCCACCGCTTGCCGTTTTTCGAATCCGTCAACCCTTGAAACAGTCTCAACGCTGTCGGCCGGAAGAGCGGGATACCATCCGTTTTTCAGGTAAAAACTATCCAGCGAACACATTGGACCCGACCGCCATGGAAGCATCGTAGCTTGTGTTGCATTTTTCCTTAAGCCTTCATAAGCCTTTTCAACTTCAAAATTGACAATTCCTTTTTGATAAGTATCCCAGACCAAAGCAGCGGAATGGAATCCGATCATTGCAGGAAAATCGCCATAAAACTGTGGAAATCCGGGCATCCAACCGCTTTGTTCATACATTCTGACATACGATTCAACCATATCAGCCTGTTGTGCCGGATTAAGGATTGACATCAGGGGATGGAGGCTTCGGTAAGTGTCCCAAAGCCAGTCGTCAACAAAGAAAGGTTGTCCTCCGTCGGCATGAATTTTACCATCATATCCGCTGAAATAACGGCCATCTTCCGAAATATTAACCATCCGTTCGTTGCAACGGTAAAGCGAAGTATAGAAAATTCGTTTTTCACGCTCAGTTCCCCCTTCGATCTGAATTTTCCCAAGTTCATCTGCCCATATCTGATGACTCTCTCCCTTAATCGTTTCGAATTTTTTGTTGAGCATCTCCTTCTGAAGATTTGCCGCCGCCTGTTTTTCATCGATATACGAGATTCCAACCCGTACCTCCACGGGATTATCAAGGGATTTAAATTCAACATAAATCCCGATTCCACTACCGGAAATTTCGGTTGCTGATGTTAGATTATTTTTAGAAAAGGAGCCCGACTGATTGAAGGACTGACTAAATTCGGCATAGAAATATTGTCTGGTTTTCTCAAATTCCTCCCATCCCTGCACCACATTATTTCCGGTTATCCTGAAGGACGCTTTTCGCGCAGAGCGGAAAATAACGTTGTTTGAATCCTTTTGATTGTATTTAAAACGGTAGATGACGGCATGCTCGGTAGTTGTCCAATCGGCTGCTATATTCGAATCCTCCAGCAAGACCTTATGATACCAGGGGTGAACATCTTCCTGATCGTGGTCGTAAGAAGAGGCATTTTCTGTTTGGCTAATACGAAGTCTACCGCTTGTTGGCATCAGTTCGGTAAGATGGCCCATACGGTAAGCAGGCATATTGAGAGCAAACCCGTATATTTTATCGCTCAGGTAACGGTCGTTAAGTCCGGGCTTTGTAACCGGAAATACCCGAACCATGCTGTGAGGACGATGAACAGTAGGGTTTTTAGTGGTTAGTAAAGTAGCAACTCCTCCGATATTGGGATCGACATAAACGGTGACATCCTTATTGTGGCATAAAGCCAAAAGGAGCAGCAGAATAACCAGTAATTTATAGCTTTGTTGCATATAAAAGTAATTTTCAATTTACAATGTTCAATGTTCTCAGTCAGCTGACGGATGGTGGCATTTTTTCATAAACTCACAAATTTTAAAATAAAGTTCGACGTCTAATTATTCCTATTACTTAAGACAGGAATCTGTAATTAAAATTGAACTTCCACAAATTTCACTTCAAAAGGCTTAAGCTGAATATTTTTTATCGGATTACCCATTTCCTTTCCAATTGCATTCACCTCAACCATTCGTTGAACAGAACGTCCGGCAATCTTCGATTCAATGGTCAGGGCAGCATCTTTGCCTTCCAGTTCCCTGAAATGCAACAACACGGAAGCTGGATTTTTAAATGATGGCCTACTGTTAATCAGCAGTGCATTGGGAGAACCGGAGATTGAAACTGTCTGCAAAACAGGTGATTGAAACTCATTTTTGCCGGCCGGGAAAGTACGTGTTGCAAAGGCATTTCTTTCGCCCCAGGCAAATTTTGTTGCAAAGGTATTGGTTGTATCGCTGGTTGAGGTAAGCTGATAGCTCCAGCTGAAAGCACCCTCCTGGAACGCGCGGAAATTGGTCATCCAATAGTTATTCATCACATAGGAATAGAGCCATGTCTTGCCGGGTTTCGGATAACGCTCATATTTGTTCATATTAAAATCGCTGAATTGCCATAAAGGAACCTCATTACTTACTACAATGACTTGCCCTTTTTTTCCGCGTGCCGAAACAAAATTCTGGGCAGCATTCCAGTCGGATGATGATCCGGGAAGTTGCTGGCCCTGAGTCAGGATGCCGCCAATGGTTTCAAATACAATCTTTGAATCGGGTAACGAGAGTGGGAAAGCAACATAAAGCGCCTCAGGATCAGTCACTATAAGCTTATGAGCCATATACTTGAATTCGATTTTCTTCACATTCTTGTACAAACGGATCTCCAGTTCAAGACCTTTCGGATCGCTTTCTTTCCCTTTTTCAAAACCTTCGAGATCTGATGCGATCCTGACACTTTCCCATACCGGGCCATTTACCCCTTTCTCTATTTTCACATTCGAGACGGTAGTATGAACAAAAGGAGCAGTATCCCGTTTTTTCGAAGTCTCCTTTACCGGCTGTCCGATGTTATAAGGATTCAAGCCATCGGCAAGTTCCTGATTCAGAGCTTTATCATATAGACTGCTGATTGCCCCGGAGGTTTTGTTAATCGTAATCTTATAAAATTTATTTTCCAGCACTTCGGTATTTGTACCGGTATCAGCGGGTTTATTCTGGTCGGTCAGTTCTATTTTCAAAGCTTTATAGCCCAGAGCGGGGACATGATTGACCTCCAAGACCCAGTAAGCGCCCTCAGCCCGTTTACGAAGCAATTGGGCTGTAACTTCTTTGCCTGTTGAAATATCTGTAATTTTATATTGCTTATCAACAGGAAGCACTTCATAATCAATAAATAATTCAACTGAACCGGAACGATCCCAACCCATTGAATTGACGACATAAATTACCGGAAAACCGGCTTTTTTCATAAATCCCTGTAATCGCGCAAGTGCTTCTTCGTTGAGCAAAGTCACTTTTTTCAGGGCTTCCCATGCGTACGCACCTTTTTGCAGCCATTGTCGGGTTGAGTTTTCAGAATAAGGATGGCTGATACTCTCGTCGGCTCCGCAGGTATGCTCATCGAAGAAGATCGCATTTTCGCTGATATGATCAATATTGGTTTCGAGTGCCGGCGATTGTTCACCACCCATCATGGCAACCATGGCAAAAAGTCCTTCATCGACTTGTTTCATGTTTTGCGTCTTTCGTACTTCGGCCGTTTCGCGCGAAGTAGAGCCGTAGCCATCAGTCCACCAGTCGAGCCAAGCATTACGGTGAACCGGTAAGGTTGCAGCATACTTATTCTCAACATATTCGAAGAACTCGCTTGCGACCGACAAGCGCAACTTAGGTGATTCGTGGGTAGCATTCCATTGTTTCACCAACTCGCATGCAGCAGTTGATGGAGGTGCATTATCAGTAAAATAACCCGAAAACTGGATAGATATCTTGTCGAAAGGGTATTTTTTTTCATCGAGATCGGCAAGATGGTTCAGCATGTTCGCCGCTTTTATTGCTTTTGTTTCAAAACCAAAGAAATTACCTGTCATGTAGTGGTCGGCCCTGAAAGCGAGCAGCCGTTCGCCGGATGGCGCTTCCCACCAAAAGCAGGTAGGCTTATCGAAAGGGAGGATCGAACGGGTTTCATTAATCCCTATGTTAAGGTATTTGACGCCGGTGTTTTTAAAATAATCGGGCATACACCACGCTACACCATTAACATCATTTTGCATGGCTGTTTTAACTGGAATTCCAAGTTTGCTGAACTCCTTTAGCGGCTGAAGAAAATCGACCATGATATTTTCATCTGAAATCTCTGCCATATTGCAGTACATTCCGGTCACTTCGATCCGCCCTTCGGCTATACGTTTTTTAAATCGTTCGATCTGCGATGAGGGACGCGACCGAAGATATTCCCGGGTTACCCATGCCGATTCGCAGGTCCAGCGAAACCTGGCATCTTCAGGAAATGCATCAGTCTGATCGCAATAATCGAGGGCATAATCGATATAACGCATATGTTCGGCAAGGATCTCCGACTGTGGACGGGTATAGCCAATATCAGTGTGTGAATGTTGAACCATATAGAGCTCCCACTTTTTAACAGGCGTCAGAGTAAACGGATAAGCGCCCGCCAAAGCCTTATCACCCGAAATCTTTATGCTAATTTTTTCAGGTGATTTTACAGCCGGAACGGTTATTAAAATGAGATTGCCGCCCTTTTTTACTGAATCAGTTTGAATCTGTTTTCCGGAAATGGAAAAGGCAATCTGACCCGGTTGCGCCGATTTGATGTCAGCAATGATTTGCTGCACCAATCTACCCTCTTTTTTCATCAAAACAGGGGCATTTTTGAATGTCACCTTAATAATTTCGGCTTTCTGCGCTTGGATGGTGAATACCCCTAAGACAAAATAAAAAATAAAAAACAAGCTGAATTTTTTCATACCAGTCAGGATTTAAGTTGTTAATTTATCATATAACTTCCTCTTTAAAGCAAGTTGATTCATGGTTAATTTGAATAGTTAATAATAGGATTTAATCTTCAAAAAAACAAATAAGTTATAGGAATGAAATAATGTCGTGTTTTCTCAATCGACTTTAAAAAAAATTAAAATTAAAAAAATGCCACCATCCGTCAGATGACGGAAGGTGGCAAAAAGGATTTTCATAGATCTCGGGTTTTAAAACTGAAATGCGACATCAATTTATTCTCATTACTTATATCCCTGATCTGCTCATAGATTTCATGTGTTCTTTTTTTATTGAGCCCGACACTATCTGCAACTGATTGAATATCTGAATATTTAGGATCGCCCTTGCCGGCAATGGTCGTTGTATGAAATCCATTAAACCCCCTACTTGGAAGCAAATCGTAAGCTGGAGAGAGTTTCCACTTATCATCAATTAACAGGAATGAAAAATTCTTCGCGTGATCATCCTTGTTTTTAATGAAAACGTTAAATACCATTAATCGGTACAATTTGTAAACCTCCTCAATATTGCCGGTCAGTTTAAAACAAGCAGTTAGCAATCCCTGGTAATCAAGACAAGGAATGCGGTAATCAGCATTCAATAATCCGGCAGCACTAACCATGTGGATTTTCTTTTGCGCGACTCTGTCAAACCGCTTTACACCAAAATATTTCCCTTTAAACAGGCGTGTTTCAGGCATTTCAATACCACAATCCTTCGCGAGTAATGAAAAATCATACTCAATTTGACCGATATCAGGTGGATCAAGAGTAGATTTGAATTTGATGAGCCATTCCTCGCTATCGATATTTAAGAGGACTTTGGGTCTTGCTCCTCCCGATGAACCCCCAAGTCGGAATAATAAGTCCAACGACGCTCCCGAATCAGCCTGAATCAATATTTTTTCGGCTTCAGAAGCTAAAAAATCGAGAGAAGGGATTTCTTCATCTAAAATAAAACGATGATCTGGCTTATACTCAAGTGCGCCCATTCCGGATAATCCTGTAAGACTCAGTCTGTCCAAAACTGTCAAACCAGAGGGGTGAATATGTTGCGAGATTAAAAACCGATCCAGCAGCAATTGGCTCCATCCATCCGGAAGTGAGTCGTTGAACACCCCAAAATTGCCGGAAAATGGCTCGCGTCGGGCAATAAATAAGCCAGATCGCAATGGAAGGAAAAATGGCGAAATCGATTGCCCAATTTTCAGGTATTCAGGATCATATTCGAAAGCACACAAATCTTCAGGCGTAAGTGCCAACCTTCCAACTTGCTGACCATTCAACAAAACATTTATTGATTTGGGTTTTTTAAACATTTCGTCTACCTCGTTTGGTGGTTTTAGTCTTCTCCTGATCTAATAGTTCATCAATACTTTGGTATTTTTTGCCGGAGAACAGGAGATTAAATTCTTCTGTCGCATCTATCGCAACAGCAATCATAACCAAATTCTTTAGCGATATTTCGCCCGAATGTTCAAATCGCTTCAGGCTTCCCAGGCTTATCCCGGAACGCTTTGCCATAGCATTTTGGGTGAGATTTAATTCCAATCTGTTTCTTTTCATCCTTCTGGCAATATTTTTTAATATTGCTTCAGGATTAAAATCATCCGATAAAAAATTATTTGCAGTTAATATATTAGCTGTTATATCCATAATAAACTTTTGGTAGATAATATATTAGCCATTAATTGAACAAATATACAAAAATTATTTCAAAATTTTTGTATATCCTTTTTATTCAACCGTAAATTGGTGCCTGCCGGAAAACTCCGAAAGCAATTTAATGTAAACCGTTAGTGCCAAACCAAGAAAAAATCCCGATGATATTTACCAAATTGGGAAATATTGTATATCTTTGTAAAAAAAAAGTGAGAGTAATTGCAAAAGGTACATTACGAGACTTTTGGATAGCGCATAGAGACTGTGAAGGACAATTAAAATCTTGGTTTGATGAGGCTGAGAAATCAAATTGGATTTCACCACAAGATATAAAATCTGAATATCCATCTGCGAGCATTTTGCAAGGGAATCGTATAGTTTTTAATATAAAAGGTAATTCATATCGATTGGTAGTTAAGATTAATTACAAGTATGGGATTATATGGATTAGATTCATTGGGACACATGGAGATTATGACAAAATAAATACTGAAACAATATAAAAATGGAACATAAAGTAATAAAAACAGAAGACGAATATAAATTGGCTTTAAAAAGGCTCGAGGTCATATTTGATGCTGAACCAGGGACCGTTGAAGGTGATGAATTGGATTTGTTGTCATTATTGATTGATAACTTTGAAAAGATTCATTATCCTATAGATTTGCCTGATCCAATTGAAGCAATAAAATTTAGAATGGAGCAGATGAATTATAAACTAAAAGATTTGGCTGATGTGATTGGATTCAGAAGTCGTGTAACCGAGATTTTGAGCAAGAAGAGAAAGCTATCTTTAGATATGATTCGCAAGATTAATAAGCAGATGCATATATCAACAGACGTATTAGTTCAAGAATACTAAAAATACACAGGTACTTAATGAAATTACAGAATACAACCGCAGATCCCTTTTTCTAGGGGGAGACACAAAACCGCAGATCCAATTCGTAAAATATCTTAATTAGCACATTTTCAAATTGCCTCATTGATCATTGACCCATTTTTCATTGAACATTGATCATTCTCTCATTGACCATTCCTTCGTTTGCGGGCATAAAAAAAGGCACCGCCAAATGAATGGCAGCGCCCTTTAAAAAGAGATAAATTATTTGATTACAGAAAGATGTGCATAAACATCTCCGATCTTGTATTCAATTGAAACGGATACACCAGGAACCATAGCGGTTACTTTCAACAGAACGTAATATACGTCGGTTGCAGCAGCACCGTTGGTGATCTTGGCGATGTAATAACCACCTGCAGCTGCAGGATCTGCAGTAACAGCTGGAGTTCCGGCAGCAAAAGCAACTTTGGCAGTAGTTGAATTGTTGGCATCATACATTGCTGAATTAGAACCCACAAATTCAATTTTATTAACTGCTGAAAGCCATGCTGAACCACCCTTTAGTTGAAGTGTGCTGGCTACAGCCAGGTTGCAGGTAGCAGCACTCTCAGCAACACCGGCATTGATCAGAAGATTCTGACCAGCTGAAGAACCACCAAAAGTCAAGGTAGCTGTTTTCTTCAGGAAGAAGAAAGGATTCTGAACGACGATTTTTGAAATTACCTCTTCAGAATAGGTGCCCTGAGTTGCAATGACAGAATAATAGGAAGTATCTTTCCCTGCGGCAAAATCAGTACCTGATACAGGCACAGCAGCAGGAGAAGAGAAAGAACCTATTGAAACCCAAGCATCTTTAAGTCCATTCTTCCGTTTTGCAACAACAGCCCCGGAGAAAGTACCGGTTTTAAGGGTCACTTTTACAGGGAAGTTGGCAACATCAGTGTTACGGATAATTGTCACGTCTTTTCCACCAAACTGAGGATTTGAAACGGCTGTAGCCGATACAAGGTCGATCCGCTGGATAGCAGAATCAGTTTTTCCGGAAAAGGTGATCGTAACATAATCGGTAACGTTTACCAAATTTGCTTCAGCCCTTGTGTAGGTAACCGATGCTTTCAGGTCAGCACCAACCGTAACGGTCTTTGTTGCACCTGCTAAAGGCAATAACTGTTTGGTAGTTCCACCACCTTGTGCAGCCGTAGGAACCTGCATTTGCAGACAATCTACAGTCATGATATCGCCTGCTTTCGCAGTAGAGAAAGTTACATTTACAGTAAATGTAGCATCCAGTGCACTTACTCCTGTTGAGCTGGCAACTGCGATGCCCGTAATTACAGCATGCCCGGTAGAATCCAATGGGATATTGTAATACGCTTGCTTACTGCAACTTAAAAACAATGCAAGCCAGCATATGAATGTTAGTGATATGATTTTTTTCATCTTAGTATGTATAAAATTTATTAATTAAATTTACCATTCTCACTGACCTACCTGTTTAGGCAGATACCCGAAACTCTGCAAACTCTTGATATTGTTTTGCATTTCAATTAAT
Source organism: Mariniphaga sp. (assembly GCA_037133495.1). GTDB lineage: Bacteria > Bacteroidota > Bacteroidia > Bacteroidales > Prolixibacteraceae > JAAFHB01. Next base: position 22,091 of record JBAXOA010000070.1, read on the forward strand.
CCAATCGGAGATACCAGGTTCTTAGGACCAAAAGCGAAACTAAATCCGGTTGGTCTGTGGCCTACTAAATCCACGATACTTGAGAAAGCTCCGGCACCATCCACCAAGGCCTTACGGGTACGGCGCTGATCCCAAAGCATTTTATTTTCAAATACCAGCTCATAAGCACGTTCGCTCATAATTGTACGAAGATCAACAGCCTGAATACCATAAGCAGGAAGTGTAGCACGGGCTCTTACCAGGTTGATACCGGTTAAGATATCGTTATCGGCAACAGATCCACCCAACTGCCTTAAGGTCCAGTTGATTTCGGTTTGCATTAAAAGAATGTCAGCATAACGGTAATAATTCCAGTTCAAACCTGATGAATTGATCCCTTTCAGCGAAACTCTGTCGAAGAATTTATACAGGCAAGGCTGACTGAATACTGCAGAAAGACTTTGCGTTGCATCGTAGTTAGGAGCTTTAGTATCAAAAGTGAAGAACATCTGTTTCTCTTTTGTACGCAAGTCAGCAGGAGCATATGAATTATAATACTCAAGACTTGGCATGTAGGTACCGTTACCATCACCAACAGTTACCAGCGAACCCAGCGGGCAGGCAGCAACCTGAATACCACCGCTGCTAAGCACACCGGCAAGGAACTGAGCCTGAAAAACGGCTTCTCCGGTATTGTTTTTAGCAGGATTGTGAAGGTCGTCATACGATCCCCATAAAGAATAGGTACCACTGCTGACCAACGCGTCAACCTGAGTTTTGGCTTTGCCTAAGAAAGAAATTGAACTTGGGGTACTGATTGGATAACCTTTCTGAACCCACAGTCCGTCAACGCACCATCTTTTGGTGGTATCGGTACTGGCAGCCATTTCCTGGTAAGGATAACCGGCACAGGTAAGGTAAACGTCGGCCAGAATAGCCCTGGCAACGTGCCTGGTGACACGGCCGTCGGTAGAACGTGTATCTGTTAAATTACCTGCATCGCTTACTGCAAACTCAAGATCAGGAATGATCACCTTGTCATAAATCGTCTTCAGAGAAGTACGTGGCAAAGAGAAATTATTTACATCGGTAATTACGGAAATGTTCATCGGAACATCACCAAAATAGCGAACCAGACAGAAATAATACCATGCACGGAGAGCGCGTACCTGAGCAATTTTGGCAGCTCTTTGAACAGCCGTATAATCCGAGATGCCCGGAAGCATTTTGAGGGCCATGTTACAATCCCTGATTCCTTGATACTGATTGTTCCAGAAATTGGTAAAATCGCCCAACAAATCTCCTGAAACCTGGTCAGTCTGGAATTTCCAGAATTGAACGTGCGAGTCGGAGGTATATGCTTTACCGGTTTGATACTCGATTGGCCCAGGCAGGAAATTACCCCAGTCATCGGCACCATTTACCCAGTTAGGCAAAGAGCGATAAGCCCCAACAGTTAATGCATC
>JBAXOA010000071.1:0-23129 GCA_037133495.1 Mariniphaga sp.
ATATGACACAATAGCTGACCCCTACCATTATGACGGTTACCTTGCGGGTGAAGGCAACAAAGAACAAATTGATAATGAGAATGTTCCTTTTGTGACTGCAACAGGCACACTCGACAGTGATGCGATTCCATGTATGGTCCTGTTCCTGAAAAAGGGGGAGCAGCTAACAAAAAAACTGATGTGGGAAGCCATAATGGATCGTCGTGAAGTGGGAATACTCGGTAACGGGAAAATGATGGGTCCTGCCCAGTACCGTAATGCGCTCGAATTACTGCTTCTCGACCGTATTTTTATGGAAGAGTATTTTGGCGACCGGATTAATCTTGAGGCCTCAACAAAAGATTATCAGCTCACTGTAAATGTTACAAATACTTATCCCCACGCAGTTTCAGGGACACTCGAATTAGTCCTTCCTCCTGAATTGAAAATGACCGGCTCGTTGAACACAGAGGTAAATCTTCCGGCAAATACTTCAAAAACATTGCAATTCAGGATCAATCCACAGGCTGGCGCAATGAATAAAACCAATCCAATTGCATTACATTACAAATGGGGAACGAATAAAAAAAGCACCCTCACAATGCTCGATCTGCCTCGTGCAATTTCTGTTCAACAGCTGCTTTATGGCCATACCCCAAAGGTTGTCTATCCGGTTTCTGTTCATAATTTTTCCGGTAAACCGACATTCCCTGTGAAAGTTGAGGTGCTGGACAAGGACAATCCCAAGAAGGTGATCTTTAGCCTTTCCAAATCATGTACTGCAGAAACAGGCACCTTTCAGAATATGTCATTCGAACTGAATGTGCCTCCGGGAAGCTATAAAGTTAAGGTAACAGCGCTTGGCTTAGAGAATATTAGCCAATTAGGAATTGGAAAAGCGGAAGGTGCTCCGTATTTGTATCCGATGGATCTGAATAGCGATGGCATAATGGAATACAGAATGGAAAACGACAGTGTTCAGGTTACCCTTCTTTCAACAGGAGCCCGTGTAATTGAATATATTGTAAAATCAAGGCACGACAACTTATTGTTTAAACTTTGGCCTGACAAAGCTAATGATGACCGGCGGGCATTCCGAAAAAGAGGTTACTATCCGTATGGCGGGTTTGAGGATTTTCTGGGACAAGGCAGTATGGAAACTCACAAGGTTTATGATGTTGAAATTGTTAAAAAAGAAGGAGATTATGTACAGCTCAAGATGACAGCCGATTACTATGGCAATAAACTTGAAAAAACGTTTACCCTTTATGGTAATTCTCCGCTTTTGGAAATACAATTTGCACTTACCTTCAAAAATCCGGAAGCAAACGTGATCGGTCCGCAACCTATTCTCGAACTTGGTGCAGCTCATGGACCTGAAGATGTGTTTTCAGTCCCCGAAAAAGATGGAATTCATCAGTACAGAATGATGCCGGAAAAATATTATGGCAGACTATTTTTCCTCAAAGAAGGATGGAATGCAGGTTATGATACTAAAGAAGACATCACTTTTGTGGGGGCTTATCCTGTTACCGAACCCCTATTCCTTCATATGTGGATGAACCATCCATCCAATGGCGACGCTCATTATTATTACACTGAATTTCAGCCATGGGTTCCGATTTACCAGAAAACTACGATGTATTTTTCTTACTATATGTGGGGTGCTGGCGGACCATGGGAAAATGGAGTGAAGGAATTGAGAAACCGGAATCTGATCACCGCGCAATAAACCAAATACTATAAATTTATTAACAAAATTGAAACCAAAATGAAGACTAATATTTTGCTGCTAAGCTTCGCATTTTTGTGTCTCTTATCGGGTGCCTTAAATGTTTCCGGTGCAATCAAGGAAGAGCTGAAAATCAATAAGCTGGAACTGGGATATCCATGTCCTGCAATTCCCTTCTACTTTCTTAAAGCAGATCTGGAACTTCCTTTTCCATCGATTATGGAAGTCGAGGTTGCGGTGAACGGAAAGACGCTTCGTTTCACTAATCTTCATAAAGAAACTGATAAGGAGGATCTGAACAAGCCTGTATTGACTCACAGACCACCTTCCGGTGCCGGTCTTGCGCAGGATAATTCGATGTATAATCATCCTTATGTGATCGGTTGGGTTAAATGGGAGCCGGGAGTTACTTACGAAGTCAAGGTAACGGTGAGGATGAAAAAAGCTGCCAAGAATGCTGATAATGATAATTTTATCTCTGCCGTTAAAACAGTGACCGCACCATCAGGAGTGCCGGTTTTTGATCCTGCGTGGAAGAGATACAAGTCAATTGTATTAAGTGAAACTGCCGGAATAGACCGGAAAGGTGAGTCTGTTGAAGCTTTGCTCCCTTTTTATCCCGATGAGACGAAGGATCTTAAAAGGGAAATCAGGGTGATGGCCGTAGATCCTGAAACTCATCAGCTTACCGAGGTTTCTTCTCAGGTATTTGATATCCAGGAATTCCTGAAAGAAGATGATCTTTCTCCTGATAAAAACGGCAAACCTACCCGGCAAGTCCCAATCTGGCTTCCAACGGTTACTGCCCGTCTGGCCTTTTTGGCCGATGTTCCGGCAAAATCAAGCCGCGTATTTCTGGTCTATTACAACAATGAAAATTCAATGGCTAAAACCTATTTGTCGGATTTACGTGTTCAGGGTGATGCTCCGGGACTTCAGATTGATAATGATTTAATTTCAGTTGTATTGCATCCGAATTCGGGTCATCTCGACCAGATTTCTTTAAAAAGCAGACCTGATTTTCCGTTATATCATCGAAAAGAGACGAATGGAGCGATTCATTGGAATCCTGAGATCTATGCGCCACCAGCTCCCTGGACGCATACGTCAGACTGGAAACCGCCCCAAAATGTTAAATCCTTTTCCGGACCCGTTGTAGCTTCAAGTGAAGTGTGGGGGAACCTGCGCGATATACCACAGGTTGATGCTTCAGTCAGGTACGAATTTTATCCTGGAAAATCATATTTTATCAGTTCTTCTGTATTAAGAATCAATGAAACAGTTAATTGCATCGCTTTGCGGAATGCCGAAATAGTGATTAAACGCGAATTGATCACCCATGCTGCCTGGTACGATGTGGTTCGGGATTCTGTAATTAATTACGATATTACCGAAATGCCGGATCTTACTGATTTAAAAATGGAGGCTGATGTGCCATGGATCACCTTTTACAACGAAAAGACAGGTGTCGGTTTTGCCGGTATCCAGCTGAGCTATGCCAACGCCGGACTTGAATCATCGCCCCGCTTACTCAACCCGTACTTTTATATTACTGGAGGACCATGGATCTACTGGGCCCGTGCACTGTCACTAAGTTTTCTCTCTTCCAATATGCAGCAGATGATACCCGCTATGAAAGGGAATATATTTGCTGAAAAATGGGCTTACCTGATTTACAAAACAGCCAAAGGTGCCAAGCCTTACATGCCGGTAATTGAACTGCAGAAACAGCTGACAAATCCGTTGAGGCTTCAGCTGGTGGAAGAGGTTGATGACCGGGTATCGAGGACTGTTCATGAGCTTTACATTGATAAAGGTAATAGCGGATGGGAAGGGAGAGAAACCGGTAAACATGCCGTTGATAAATAAAAATGACTTAATATATTGACAATGAAAGACATATTTGTTATTTTGATAGGTTTTGTTTTGATTTGTTCAGGCAGCTCAACAGTTATTGCCAAAGGAAACTTTTCTGCAAAGGAGCCTCTGCCGGTTAAGAAATGCGCGGATTTTACCGTTACCGGTGATGGCAGTGATCCTGCTTGGCAAAAAGCTGAATGGATTCAGCTTATAAAGTTGGATCGGGGAGGGGTGGACTATAAAAGTCAATTTAAAATCATGTACTCACAAAAAGGAATTTATCTTCTTTTTGATGGAAAGGATAGAAAAATAACCACAAAATTTGACAAAGATTTTGATAATCTTTTTGAAGGTGATGTATTTGAGGCGTTCTTTCACCCTGATCCTGAAATACCGATTTATTTGGAATATGAGATTAATCAATTGGACAAGGAATTGGTGCTGATTATCCCCAATCTGAAAGGTAAAATCCATGGATGGATTCCATGGCACTATGAGAATGAATTACGGGTTCAAAAGAAGGTCAGTCTCAAAGGCGGTGTAATGAAACCGGGAGGAGCTATCCAGTCGTGGAGTGCGGAATTGTTTTTCCCGTACGGATTGTTCAGTCCGTTGTCAAATGTCCCGCCTGTAAGCGGAATGACCTGGAATGCCAATTTCTACCGCCTCGATTACGATAGTGGCAAGATGATTAAATATGCATGGACACCTGTGGATCAATCATTTCATGAATTTAAAAAATATCAGGCTATCAAATTTGAATAAAATATTGGTAAAGAGTTTGATATGCTCAATGAACGCAAATCAAACAGGTTAAAAGGATAGAATTATTCAAGTAATTATTGATTTTATTTTGCTGAGGCAGCGCATCTGAAGCCGGTATGGTCGAGACTTGTGTCCCAGGTCGTTTTCATACGGGCGCCAACCCTGAAACCGGAGCAATACGAATCGTTGCATAAAAATGAACCTCCGCGGGTCACTTTTTTCTGGGCATAAGGCTCTTCAGGATCAAGTGATGCTGAAGGTCCTTGCGGATTAATCGCAAGGCCTTTGTCTTTGCAGTATTTATAATAATCGGCTGTGTACCAGTCGGATACCCATTCCCAGACATTCCCGGACATATCGTAAAGGCCATATTTATTGGGAGGAAACTGTTTAACAGGAGCGGCTCCGACATATCCGTCCAAGCCGGTATTTTTAGCGGGGAAATTGCCGTCCCAAACATTTGCCTTTTTCTTTCCTTTAGTAACGGGCTCGTCTCCCCAAGGATAAATGACTTTAAGCTGACCTCCCAACGCAGCGTATTCCCACTCGGCCTCAGTAGGTAATCGTTTACCGGCCCATCTGCTATAGGACTGTGCATCGTCCCATGATATCTGTACTACCGGATAATCATCTTTTCCGCTAAGGTTACTGGTGGGTCCTTGCGGATGTTTCCAGTCGGCTCCGGCTACCCATTTCCACCAGACATAAGGATTTTCGAGCGTTACAGGATGATCGGGTGGCGTGAATACCAGCGAGGCAGCTACTAAAACATCATCCGCCGGTTTGGGCGTTCCTGGTGGTACCTGATTTTTAAGCTCTTCCCAATCGGGCTTCTTTTCAGCTGTTGTAATATAGCCTGTAGCATCTGTAAAGGCTTTAAACTGCTTATTGGTAACCTCATGCACATCAATGTAAAATGATGGCACTTCAACCTGGTGCCGGGGAAACTCATCCTGCCGACCCCAAATACTGTCGCCGCCCATCTCAAACCTTCCGCCTTTTATCAATGCCATTTCTGAAATATCAGGCTGAGTTTTTGTCGTTGCATCGCTTATAGGTGTTGCTGTGGCCGGAAAGCGAGCCGGCAGTTTTGCGCAACAAGACAGGGTCGTTGTATCGGAAACTGGGTTATCTTTTGTTCCTTTAATATTTTTATTGCTACCACCCGGCTGATTACAGGCTATCATTGCGAGCAGCACCATTACGGATAAGGTATTTTTCTTCATGCCTCAAAGAAACGAATATTTTTTTGTGCCGCAAATTGATTTTATATTTTATAAAATTTGATTGTCTAATGGAGAAAAATCACGATGAATGGCTGTAATTGCTCATTTTCTGACAAAATCTTTAAATTCCGCGACAGATTGCCGGTGTACGCAAATTAAATAGGGTTTAATATTATATTCTAAGCTTTTATCAATAAATTTGTTGACAAAGTAATGAATCATTCACGATTTGAATAAGCAACTATAAAAGTGGAGTTCAGAAACCACTATAAAAAAACGGGGCACTACCGAAAAGCCATATTAGTAGGAATTACACAAAGACTTGAAAAGAAATGGAATCACAAAAAGTTGACATCTTTATTATGACAAATTCGAAGTATTTTGAAAGTTATCAGCTTAACGGAATCAGGGAGCGACTTATTGCACTTGATGATTCAAAATGGGCGATGATTTCAACAGTACAATTAAAAGATCCGACCACAAGCCTGATTATTTCAATATTGGCAGGTCATTTTGGTGTTGACCGCTTTATTATCGGAGATACAGGATTAGGGATTGCTAAACTTTTAACTTGTGGGGGTCTAGGTATCTGGACACTAATTGATTGGTTTATTATTCAAGGGGCAACAAGAGAAAAAAACATGGAAAAAATCCAGCCATACCTTTACTAGCGAATATGAACCGAAACAAGTTGTATGTTCTTCTGATAACGGCTTGTTCAGCAGGATACATTTGGCTCGCGATCTCCTATTATCGTCTAGGTTCCGGTGAAATTGAACCGGGTGTATGTTTATTCAAGCGGATAACGAGTTTTCCATGTCCTTCGTGCGGTTCAACAAGATCTGTATTATCGTTGCTGAAAGGTGATGTGTGGGGCGCACTATTCTGGAATCCAATTGGATTAATTTTAGTGTCAATTCTATTGATCTCTCCACTCTGGATTTTATTCGATACCCTGTTTAGTAAAGCATCGCTATTCAATTTTTACACAAATACAGAGCTGCTTTTTAGACGAAAAGGAGTGGCAATATTTGCTATACTACTTGTTTTAATGAATTGGATCTGGAATATTTACAAAGGACTATGATTTTTTCACCGAAATTTCAATACATTCCCGGCGAACATGAGGCAGAAAAGGCTTCGAACAGCTATATAATGTCCTTAATTGCCATTATGGGAGGTTTACCTTTGCCAATCATCAATTTGATTGCTACATTGTTTTTTTATTTGGGAAACCGAAAAGGAACCTATTTTGTGAGATGGCATTGTACACAGGCACTATTATCTCAGTTTTTTCTTTTACCATTTAACAGTGTCGGTTTTTGGTGGACAATTTCAATTATTTTTAGTCACGAAACGATAAGCTCAAACTATATCGCATACATAATTACCTTGTTTATTTTCAATCTGGTGGAATTTATCGGAACTATTTATTCTGCTATTGTCACAAGAAAAGGTGAACACGTTGAGTGGTGGTTTATTGGTGATTTAACTAATATAATATGCAAGAAATAATAAAGAAATTACTCCTCCAATTTTTATTTTTTATTTTTCTGCTGTTTTCAGTTTGGTTTGTATTGTCTAAAATTAATTGGATGACAATTCTTAAGGTTGAACAAACTACGAAAAATACGGAAGAAAAAATCGGCGATCTGCTTTGGGATTTGTTGAAAAAATCTGAGAATGAGATAACATCATTGTCAATCGTTTCACCGGTCGACTCAATGCTTAGTCAAATTTGCATAAAGAATAACATTGACCGATCCGGAATAAAATGTCATTTGTTGCGTAAGGAAGAGGTTAATGCTTTCGCATTTCCTAATCATCATCTTATTATCTATTCCGGATTAATCAGCATGTGCGAAAATGAGGCTGAATTCTGTGGCGTTTTGTGTCATGAACTTGCCCATATGGAGAAACACCATATCATGAATAAATTGCTTAAAGATTTTGGATTATCAGTGCTGATTTCGATGTCAGCAGGGAGTGGAAATTCTGAGATGATCAGGGCCGCTGTGAAACATCTGTCATCAACAGCATATGATAGAAATCTGGAAAATGAAGCGGATATGACAGCGGTGGAGTATTTAATTAAAGCAAATATCGACCCGGAGCAATTTGCGAATTTTCTTTATCGGCTTTCGAATAAAGACGAAAACATGCCCGCTCAGTACTATTGGATTACAACACATCCAGCATCAAAAGAACGGGCAGAGAAAATAGTTGAAAGGATCAAAAACAGAACTATTTTAAAAACTTCGATTCTGAATGAAAAAAGCTGGGCTTTATTAAAGAAAAAGTTAATTGAAATTGAATAATATATTCCCGTAAATCTCAATTGCGGATTTCATTTCTTAACTATTAAATGGTTCAGAAATTTAACTGCTGATTCGACATCTAACCGTTTGGCAATTATGTGCTTAGTTGGGTCGAGTATGTAGATGACAGGGGTGCTGAAAACATCGTAAAGTGAGTGAAAATTCGAAGTAACTGAAGGATCCCAAACGTTGGTCCAGTCATAAATTTTGTATTCACTGATTGCTTTCAGCCAATCTTCTTTTTTATTTTGTGTGCAAACCGCGTAAATGTCCACTCCTTTATCTTTAAATGGCAGATACAGATCTTTATAAAGAAGCGGAACTGTTTTCTTGCAATGACTGCAATTCGGTTCCCAAAAAAGAAGTACCGTGTATTTTGCATTCATCTGGCGCAAGCTGAAATACATCCCTTCCGAATCAGGAAGCTTCAGCTCGGGTGCAAGATTTCCAATCAGATTGGGCTTTGTTACTCTTAATTTTTCTTTGATTTTTGACTGAGCTGCTGAATCGAGCCATGCACCTTTCCCATTGATAAAATAGCGTTCGGCTATAGTCACAAACATTTTATCCATTCCCATTACTTCCGATGTGAGGGCATCGTTAAGCCGGTGCAACGAAATATAGTGAAACATCTCTTCATTAACTTTTGCCTTTTCAATTAGAGCAATCGTGGGCCGAAGGAATGAATCGGGCAAAAGAAGCAGCGTATTCTTAAAATAATTATCTAACCGGCTGTCAATCAGAGGTGATCTAATCATTCCGATTTGAGAAAAATTAAAATTATCCCAGTAATGGGCTACCATAAAATTGTAATTCATAACCCATTTTAAGGAATCCGGATTTTTACAATCTTTGGGAGCTGCAAATTCTGCCGGTCGTGGATAGATCATCGAACGGATAAAATCGGCTAAAAAAGTTCCGGGATATTCAGCCGATTTTTTCTCCCAGTAAGCCTCCATTTCTTTGTTTAAAGCTTGGATTTCAGTCGTGACAAGCTTAACAGAATCAGGATTGTTCTTATGAATATCGCTTTCCTTCTGTAACTTTTGTTGTTTGGATCGCTGTACAGAAAGAAATTCCTGGTACTTCTGAAATTCTTCTGTTTCTATCGCTCCCTTAAAAACCCGCTTTGCCTGAGGCTCAAATGAGGTGAGAATAGTAAACGTTTGATCGGCGCCTAAAAGAAAATCAAAGTAATTGTCTTTATTTAAGTAAGTAACATAAATGCCTTTGGGGCGTACTTCCTTATTCTGAAATATTGCAGTTCCTGTTTTATCGAGTCGTGCAGAATCAATGCGAAGGATTTTACTCCCATAATAATGAGCAAGATAGATATTGGTATCTTTCAACCCGTCCAAAGTAACTTTTATTTGAAATGGCTGAGCCTGAGTTAAAGAAAGAAGAGTAGTTAAACTAAAAAGCAGAGAAACAATAAATTTGGCTGAAATATTCATAAAACTTTATTTCCCCCAAAATTACAAACAACCTTGAATTTGGCAATAGGTTTTAACTTATCAATTTTCTTTCTCTTCCAAATCGATTCGTTTTGCTTCTGCCTTCAATTACAACACTAGACTATTAGGCTTTTAAGTTTTAGAAATAAAATAATGTCGTATTATTTTTCGATCAAATTATTTAATAATTCAGTAATTATCAGAGATCATTTTCAAATAAAATGAAAATCAAAAATGCGAGAATAAATCTTTCCGATTACTTAGAACATTGCCTCATTAACACACGACCGCATTATCCTCTGCTTTTTTGCTCAAGGCAATAAATTCACGGTGCCATAGTTGGTAATGATGAGGATCGAAGATTTAGGATTCTCTGACTTTCCAACTGTGCCACTAACCTCGTAGGTTGTGTTTTCCCGCATCCTGTTTAATTTGCCATCAGGATGTTTAATTTCTCCGTAACGTGATTTGCCGCTTAATTTATAGGCAGCGTCGGGTGCGATCCCTAATTTGATACCGGCATATTTATTTTCAATAGTAATGCTTTCAAAGCCAGCAGGAATCTGCCTGATCGTAACGCCACCATAGCCATTTACCAGATTAAATTTTTCATTCAGTTTATCTACTGAGATTCCGGTATACATTGAATTGAGGTTGAGGGTATTGATGTTTTGGATACTGTAATTATCGTATCTTGAATCGGCAACAGTTTCATTGCAATCGCCAATATTAACTCCTGAATACCGGGTTTCTGTCTTCAGATTATTCCCTTTTTCAAGTTTGAACTTTGAATAGCGCAATACCAATGAAAGGTCTTTTACCGCATCCAGATTAACCTTGCTATAGGCAATATCCATCGCAAGTTGGGGCGAAAGTAATTTTTGCCCGTTCAGTTCACCATATTTAATTTCAAATGATCCTTTACCGGTGAGATCTTTCATATTTACTTTCCCATATTTCTGGATAACAGCTAGTTCCCGATCTGCAGGAATCGAAATGCGATAATCGATGCTGAATTCACCATTCCAGTTTAACATATTTTCAATATCTGTTATTGCTGTAACTGTGCTGCCATTAAGACTCACATTGACATTGATCCCGTTCAAACGTCTGCTGGCCTTTTCAAAGCTTCCTTCTACCCAGATTTCAGCAGAGACGATCACCGAATCCGAGCGGTTGTTTTCGATGTAGATATTTCCGTATTTATTATTGATGTCAAGCTTTTGGACGGTAGCTGCAGGAAAGCTTTTATACACTTTTTTTGATAACCTTTCTGCATTGACATTCAGAGACAGTAACAATGTTGCTGCGATTAAAAGTTTAAATTTCAGGGCTTTCATGTGGTTTGTTTTTTAATTGTTTTATATTTTCCAGATCTGTTTTAATTGTATTCACGATATCGAGTTTTGTTTGATAATATTCGATCATGGCATTAATGATCCTTTCATCGTTTGGATTGGCAGCGTACTCCTGCTGCAGATTCACAAATAAACTGTCCATCGATGAAAGCTCTTGTTTAATCTGCGTGATCTCCTGTTTGGATCCGATTCCTTCTGTGGCCATTTTCTCAAGATCTTTGATACCGGTATTTATTTTGACGGTGTAGTAAACAGTGGCCTCTCCAAGATCGCTGTTTTGTGCAAGTGACTGTTTTACGGTGGGTTTTGTATTTCGAATGCCGATATACAAATTTGCTGACAATAAGACGATTATTACAATTGCTGCATATTTAAGAAAATACGATACAGAAAAAAAATTTCTTTTTGATTCCGATTTTCTGAGTCGTGCCTCAAATCGCTCAAAATGTCCATCATTTGGTTCTTCTTCAAAAAAGTCCCGGTTTTCAACTAATATTTTATCTGTCTTATCCATATATTTTTTTCTTTTCTTTTTTCTTTTCTGTCAATATTTCTCTGAGCTTTTGACGTGCCCTTGAGAACTGCGTTCTGGAGGTGACATTTTTTATGCCCAAGAGTTTACTTACCTCCTCATGATCATATCCTTCCAACAAAATAAGCGAGAGAATTGTGCGGTAACCATCAGATAATGAATCTATAGCTGATTTTACCTCTTCGGCTGTGACCGATTCATCTTCCGGTTCCTGATCGCTTATCACAGGAAGGTCGGCATAAAGCTCTTCAAAGAGTATTTTTCTTTTTCGTAGTGCATCCAAAGAACGGTTGATGACAATTTTTTTCAACCAAGAACCGAAACTCACCTCGAGGCTGTAGGATTTAAGCTTTTCAAAAGCTGTTAAGAATGATTCCTGCATAATATCCTCAGCCTCTTCGGGTATGCCTACGATTCGCAGACTTGAGTTATACATCGACTTATAATAGAGCCGATAGATCTCAAACTGTGCACTTCTGTCGCTATTTAGGCAACGGTCCAGCAAATCCTGATGAATATTTATGTACTTGTTTCCCAATTGATCTGATTTCTGTCTAAAGGACGAAGTTATGCTTTCTTTGTTGCATTAAATTCTCTATTTTTAGCAAAAATCACAGAAAAAGCAATGAAGAGCTATGATCCGCAAATGCATACGGCCGAACATATTCTAAATCAGACGATGGTGAGAATGTTTAGTTGCGAAAGATCTTATTCAAGCCATATCGAGAAGAAAAAATCAAAGTGTGATTACCATTTTGAGCGGCCTCTCGATGCTGATGAAGAACTTTTACTTGTTAATAGGGTGAATGAAGTTATTGGCAGGCATCTTGAAGTGGGAGAACATCTTATGACTTTGGAAGCAGCAACCGAAAAATTCAACCTTAGTCGTTTACCTGACGATACAGGTGACCAGCTTCGTATTGTAACTGTAGGCGATTATGACAGCTGTCCATGCATCGGCCCTCATGTGACGAACAGCTCTGAAATTGGTCTTTTTCACTTGATCTCCACTTCATTTGAAAACGGGATTTTACGCATCCGCTTTAAACTGATAAATTAAATTTCGCATGATATAATTATTTGAACAATCCGAACTTTAACTTTTAATTCATAATTCCTCCCGCCAGCGTTCAACTGAGCTCACGCCGAAGTCTGGTTGACCTAATTCCTTACTCAAAATTCCTTAATTCCTTAATTCAAAATTCCTAATTATCCTGATGTCTTCACTCGAAATATACAAAGCGTCTGCCGGTTCGGGAAAAACTTTCCGTCTGGTGCGTGAATACCTGAAGATGGTCTTTCACCATCCTATGGCATATAAAAATATTTTGGCAGTTACATTCACAAATAAGGCAACTGCAGAGATGAAGGATCGAATTCTGAAAGATTTGTCATCACTTGCCACGGGAAATGCTTCGGGCCATCTCGAATATCTGAAAGGAACTTTCCGGCAGAGTGAGACAGAGATTCGTACCAAAGCAGCAGTTATTTTAAAATTGATTCTTCACGACTATTCCCGTTTCTCTGTCAGTACGATAGACAGTTTTTTCCAGCGTGTGATAAGGGCTTTCTCCCGTGAAATGAGACTCAATGCTTCCTATCGAACCGAACTTGATGCGCAAATGGTACTTGAAGAGGCCGTTGACAGACTTTTTCTCGAAATAGATACTAATTCCGGACTGAAAAGCTGGATGCTCGAATATGCTGACGAGAATCTCAGAGAGGGGAGAAGCTGGAATTTTAAGGAGGATCTCACCAAACGGGGTGCGGAACTTTTTAAAGAGGAGTTTAAGTTGTTTAGTGAACCGTTATTGCTAAAACTGGCTGACAAAAGCTACCTGTCCAGGTATAATCGGGAACTCAGGGCAGTGCTGGATAATTACGAAAATAGAATGAAAGAAATTGGCAAACAAGGACTTGAGTTGATATTATCACATGAATTGTCCGTTGCGAATTTTAAATTTGGTGCTTCGTCGTTTGCAAACCACTTTAACAAACTGGCCGTTGGCAACTTCGATTTTCCCGGGTCTCGTACTCTTGACGCTTGTGACAACCTCGATGCATGGTCAAAAGCAACTGATAAACAGGATTTAAAAGATGAAATAAAAGCTGTTTACTTTGGCGGATTGAATAATTTATTGGTCCGTTCCATTGATCTGATGAAAACGGAAGGCGTTCTGGCGAATACGGCGAAAGCAATTCTGTCGAATCTTTTCTCTTTTGGTTTACTCACTGATATTGCGCTCAAAGTTCAGGAAGTTTCAAAAGAAAAAAATCTCGTATTATTGAACGATTCGACACAATTGTTGCGAAAAGTGATTTCAGGAAGTGACTCTCCTTTCGTTTATGAGAAAATGGGATCAGTTTATCGAAATTTCATGCTTGATGAGTTTCAGGATACTTCGCGACTGCAATGGAGTAATTTTAAGCCGTTGATTGAGAATTCATTAGCAGAGGGGAACAGGAATATCATTGTTGGCGATGTAAAACAATCAATCTACCGTTGGCGCAATGGCGATTGGAATTTACTGGCGACCCGGGTTGAGCGTGATTTATCACACTTTAGCACCTCAGTTATCTCTTTGGATACCAACTGGAGAAGCGCAAAAAAGGTAATTGATTTCAATAATATTATATTCAGGGAATCTTCGGGCTTGTTGAATGCCGACTTTGAGGCAACAATTACCGAAGCAGGCCACACTTTCGAAGAAATGCCCGGGATGAAAGGTATTATTGAAAAAGCATATATTGATCATTATCAACGATTTTCCGCGAAGGCTTCATCTGAAGGATATGTCAGAGTTCAATTTATCGATAATGAAGAGAGTAAAATAAAGGATGATTATCGAAAAATGGCTATCGTGGAGATGATTACCCAGATTGAATTAGTTCAGTCAAATGGGGTATTGCCAAAGGATATTGCCATATTAGTCCGCGGTAAAAATGAGGGCTCGATGATCGCCAAAGCCTTACTCGATCGGAAAACCAGTCTTCCAAACAGTCCTTTTTGTTATGACGTAATCTCCAGCGATTCATTGATTATCGGACAGTCACCGGTTGTTCAGTTTATTTTCAATTTATTCACCCTTTTAGCCGGCTCAGACAATGATATTGTCAAGGCTGACCTTATTTACGGCTATTTTAATTATCTGGTGCCTTTAATTACGGGGGTTTCAATGTCTGATCCCGATGATCAATATCACACCTGGTTTGCTGTTAATCAGGAAGTACCGGATATCTTCAAACCTTGGTTCCGGACTGCAAATAATGCCGCATTTAATCCTTCGTTGCTTAGTCTGCCGCTATATGAATTAGGCAGCCGCATCGCTCAAAATTTCAAACTGAATAAAATAAAAGGGGAATTGGTTTATCTTGAAGCGTTCCTTGATCTGATCCTGCAATATGGTAAAGAACAGGCAGGGGGAATTTCAGGTTTTGTCGAATGGTGGAATACTTCCGGTAATGTTAAGACTATTGCACTCTCCGAGGGGCAAAATGCCATTTCGATACTTACTATCCACAAATCAAAGGGACTTGAATTTCATACCGTGTTTGTGCCCTTATGCGACTGGGAAATTACTCCATCCGGAAGTAAAGTGCCCTATCTGTGGTGTCATCCTGAAAAGCCTCCATTTGATCAGCTGGATCTTGTTCTGGTCCGCTATGGAACCGGATTACAGCAAACATTATTTTCTGATCTCTACTTTAAAGAGATGCTTTACAGCTCGGTGGATAATCTTAATCTCCTCTATGTCGCTTTTACGCGGGCTATTAATTCATTATTTGTTTTTTGCCCTTATGCTGCGAAATTGAAGCGTCCATTTAAGAATGTAGCCTCGTTAATCCAGGGCGTTTTAGAGAATCTTTCATTACTTGATTCAGTTGATAAGGATAAATATATCGATCTTAACGAATTCTGGAATTCTGAAACAAAAATAGTTGAAATCGGGGAGCTAAATAAAGTGCTGCGATCAGTACCGGCGCAAACAAGTTCTCATAAAAAATTAGAGGAATTGATTCTTTCAGACCGGGGTGACAGACTTAAGCTCAGAACACATAGTGACAGCTATTTTGATATTTACGATACCAGAAAATCCGAGCGGATTGGTCATGGTAAATTATTGCATCAGTTATTTGAGAATATCGCAACTTTTGCTGATATTACCCCTTCGCTGAAGAGAATGGTTTCGGAAGGAAAAATAGACACAAAAACAAGTGAAGAATACCTGCAAATTATAACCGGATTGTTGGCTGTAAATCCTTTTTTATCCTGGTTCGGTGGTGACTGGGAAGTTTTAAATGAACGGGATATCCTGCGGGGTTCCGAAAATAAACATCGTCCTGATCGTGTGATGATTAGAGGCAAGGAGTTAATCGTTGTCGATTATAAAACAGGCTTGAAATCCGACAGCCATGCCGGGCAAATCAGAGGATACCTCAAAGATTTCAGTAGAATGGGATTTGGTCAGATTAAGGGCTATTTATGGTATTTGTCTGATAATCAATTAGTAGAAGTTATTTAAAATTTTATTTGTGAGAAAGATACAAAACCCCTATGCTAAATCAGGTCGTGCTGATTATCAGTGCTTTGGATGTTCACCGAACAATCCTATCGGACTTCATCTTGAATTTTGGGATGATGGCGAGGAAGTGGTTGCCAAATGGATGCCTCGAAAATCCCTTCAAGGATTTATGGATGTACTTCACGGCGGAATTCAGGCCACTTTACTAGACGAGATTGCCAGCTGGGTGGTTCAGACCCGCTGTAAAACGGTTGGAGTAACTGCTTCGATGGAGATAACTTACCGTCGGCCTGTGCTTATAAGTCTGGGTGAGATTTCACTGCGCGGAAGAGTGAAAGAAGCCGGAAGCAGAATGGCTGTTATTGAAACCGAACTGTTCGGAAATGATGGTCAAATTTGTGCGGCTGCAGTTTTTAAATTTTTTCTTTTCAACGCTCAAAAAGCCTCTGCTGAATATTTTTATCCGGGTGCCGACGCATTTCTGTAATTCCTATTTTCCGACTGTAAGAATAAATGTAACTAAAAATGGAACTAATACGGTAAGGACAATTCCACTGAAAAGGGAAATTATCGCGTAATCTTTACCTGAATACTTACTGATAACCGGAAAGGTTGTATCCATGGAAGTGGCTCCTCCCGAGGCTATTCCTGCAAGTTTTCCAAAATGTTTTACAAGTAAAGGCGTTAACAGAAGGGTTGCGATCTCACGTAGAATATTCGAAAGTAATGCAACTACTCCAAGCGCTTCGCTATGTAACCCGGAGATGAAAATACTGGAAAGACTGTAATATCCTAATCCGGCGCCAACTGCAAGCACTTCGCGAAGACTGAGAGATGGGAGAAGCATCGAGGCAATCGCTACTCCAATAAATGTTCCGGCTATGATACCAGCCGGGATCAATATTATTTTGAGGTTAATCGTTCTGATTACCTGCCACGATTTTCGGTCTGCTCCAATTCCTGCTCCTGCCAGAAACATAAGGATGTATAGTGCATAATTGCTCCAGTCGGGCGAGTTTGCAATATCGGGTAACCGCCTCGAAATACCAAGCATTACCCCCACTGCGAAGAATGCCAGAATGATTAATGAACCCTTCATTTTAAATGAAAAAAAGCTTTATAAATCAGCCAGCACATCGCAACGCTGCCTGCTATGGCTCCGATAGTTATCGTCAGCGCCTGTATTCCGGTATTGAATAGATTATTGATAATTTTATCATTTGAGCCGACTGCTATTCCTAATAAAAGAATCAGGATATAAATTGCAGCATTGAGTAATTTATCGTTGATTTTCAGTAGAATGGGATATTTTCCAAGTATAAATCCAGTGATCATTCCTAGAATCATCAAACCTAGTATTAGTGCCATTGAAGTATTTAAATTTTTTAATTAAATTTACTCTTATGCAAAAATAGCTTAGTCTTACAATGTGACTTTTATACCCGAACTTTAAACACAATTTTCCGGACTGCTGACTGGCATTTTTCGTCAGTTACTGCGGTATGAAGATCTGTTGGAAAATAAATGACAAACATTCCGGGTTCAAATCTGGTAAACGAGGCATCGTCAGCATAATTGCCATAATCTTTCTCCTCATTAAATGGCGCCAGTAATTTTTGCGTCTGAAGAGAAGCGTGGCCCATTAATTCAGAACCACTGACCCAATACTGCACGTCGATATTTTTCCTGTGTCCCTCCAAGGTTATCCGATCCGTATTTACCTGTTTGGAATCAAATACTATCATGCGAAGTTTATCTTTGATCAACTCATAGCTTCCCGGAATGCTGGATTGCATATCGTTGTTTTTGATGTATTCCAGTGCCTCAGCAATTCCTGTTCCAAGTGTGTAGTAAAGTGCTGCATTTTCAATTCGGTCAATTATCATAGGTGGTATTTTTTTGGCTAAGGTAATTAAATATTTTTTTGATAAAAAAATCCTCCCCGAAGAAACGAAGAGGATTTTTTGTGAATGAATGTGTTATGTTCAATTGTTAAAGCTGTCAACCTTTAATTTATTTTTAGTTTGCAGCCAGCCTGGCAATATATTTATCAATGGTTCTGCCTTGTTCACTTTCAGCGTATTTATCCTTTATTATATTATATGCTGCCAGTGCTTTGTCTTTATTTCCCAATGTTTCAAAAATATTTCCAGCTTTCAGGTAATAGATTGGCGAAGAAAAAGCATTAGGATTAAGTTCTGCCGCTTGCATATATAATTTTACCGCTTTTTCCTTGTTTCCAAGTTCACAATATGCATCGCCAGTGGCTCCCAATGCTACAGGACCAAGCAAAAGGTCGTCAGTTTTAAAATTCTCAAGATAATCAATCGCTTCCTGATATTTTCCGAGGTGCAGGTTTGAAATTCCTACATAATACTTTGCCAATTTCCCTGATGTGGTTCTTCCATAATCATTAATGATATCCAGAAAGCCGGGAAAGTTTCCGTCACCGTTTATAGCCAGATTGAAAGAATCTTTTTCGAAATATTGCTCAGCGACAAATATTTGCTCTTTTGCTTTAGCTTCTCTCGGAAGAGAGTAAAACCGATGCGTTCCAAGCAGAATAAGGGCTACAACTACGGCTGCTCCAAAAATCATCGTGATAATCTTCGAATTTGCTTCGAAAAATCGCTCGGCAGTTGTCAACGCGTGTTCAACTTCCTCTAAATTCTCAATCGGTTTTGGTGTCTTTTCGTTGCTCATTTTTATTTATCTCTAAGAATTTGCTTTTTTTCAATTTGAATGCAAAAATAAGCCTTTTTACTAAACCACAGCCATTTTTATTTATAAAAATGTTAATTACTGTTCACATCAATAATTCAGCTGTTTATCTGCTTTCATTGGCACCTTATTAAACCCGAATTCAATGGGTTTTTCATGGCACCAAATAAAAAACATTAAATTTGTATCGGCTTAAATCAAATTGCTCCGATGTTTATCAAAAATCTTGCTGTAGTTAATTATAAAAACCTCATTCAGGCTGACTTACAATTCTCTTCCAAATTGAATTGTTTTATTGGTAATAATGGAGTTGGAAAAACCAATCTTCTTGATTGCCTCTTTTACTTGTCATTTTGCAAGAGTTGTTTTAATCTTCCTGACAGTCAGAATGTTCGTCATTCAGAGGACTTTTTTGTAATTCAAGGAAAGTATGAACTTAATGGCGAGCCTGAAGAGATGTACTGTGGCTTTAAAGCGGGTCACAAGAAAATATTCCGACGAAACAGGAAAGAATATGAAAGGCTTTCAGATCATATCGGACTTTTGCCGCTTGTGATTATTTCACCTGCAGATGGAGTGCTTATTCAGGGTGGGAGCGAAGAGCGACGTCGGTTTATGGATAGTGTAATCTCTCAATACGACCGTCAATATCTTGATTGGTTGCTGAAATATAACAGGGCTTTACTTCAACGCAATAATCTTTTAAAATATTTTGCAGCGAATCAGTCTTTTGATTCTGACAGTATAGAAGTATGGAACGAACAATTGATTCATACCGGTGAAAAAATTTACAATAAAAGGGTTGAATTTTTAAAGGCTCTTTTGCCCGTATTTCAGAAATACTATGATTTTATTTCACAAAATCATGAGGTGGTAAAGCTTGAATACGTATCACAATTAGCGAATAATGACTTTAGGACACTACTTGAGGAGTCTGTTGCGAAGGATCGTTTATTACAATATACCTCATCCGGAATTCATAAAGATGATCTTGATTTGAAAATCGAAGATTATGCGATCAAGAAACTTGGATCGCAAGGTCAGATTAAAACGTTTCTAATCGCGCTTAAATTTGCACAGTTTGATTTTATTCGATCAGTGAATACAGTAAAGCCGATTTTACTTCTTGACGATATTTTCGATAAACTCGATAGTTCACGCGTTGAACAAATTGTTAAGCTGGTGTCTGACAATAATTTTGGTCAGATTTTTATTACAGATACAAATCGGGAACATTTAGATGGCATTATTCGAGAGGTCGGTGGCACCGATTATAAGATTTTTCTGGTTTCTGACGGACAAATCGCTGTTATTTAGTTATTACGATATTTACGATGAAAAGAGTTGAATTTCAATCGCTGGGCAGTGCGATTAAAGATTATTTAAAGGAACGAAAGTTTGACAGTAAAATTGCAGAGATTGAAGCTGTTAATTTATGGGAATCAATTATAGGTACACAAATTGCAAGAGCCACATCGTCAATTTATATCAAAGACGGAACGCTTTTTATTCATCTCAAATCTTCGATTGTGCGAAACGAATTGTTTATGATGCGAAATGATATCATTCAGGCTATTAATCAGCGTATCGGGAAAGTTGTCGTAAAAGCAATCGTATTACGATAATTATATTCCACTGCAAAAGAAAGCCTGATTCGAAAGTTTTAAAACACAAATAAATGGAAATATGCCAATAGATTTTTCAAAAATACCAACTCCGTGTTATCTCATTAATGAAGCTCTTTTGCGCAAAAATCTTCGTTTGATTCGTTCCGTAAAGGAGGCAGCAGGAGTTGATATCATCTTGGCTTTTAAGGGTTTTTCGATGTGGAAAGCTTTTCCAATTGTACGGGAATATATTTCCGGTGCGGCTGCAAGTGGTGCTTTCGAGGCAAAATTGGCAGCAGATGAGATGAAAACATTGGCTCACACTTACTCTCCGGCATTTCAGCATTCAGATTTTCATGAAGTTATGGAGAATTCCTCACATATCACATTTAATTCATTGTCTCAATTGAACCAGTTTTCACCTGTGGTGAATAATTTCCATCGTAAAATTTCAATTGGAATTCGTGTCAACCCCGAATTTTCAGAGGTCGGGACTGCCCTTTATAATCCATGTTCTCCCGGTACACGATTGGGCGTTTTAGCAGGTCAAATAGGAGATAAATTGCCTGAAGGTGTTGAAGGATTGCACTTTCATACCCTTTGCGAATCGGATGCCTCAAATCTTGAGAAAACGCTTTTTGCTTTTGAGACGAAATTCGGTATCTACCTGAATCAGGTGAAATGGGTCAATATGGGAGGCGGTCATTTGATGACCAGAGCCGGATATGATACCGAAAAGCTGATCACTATTTTGAAAAATTTCCAAAAGCGATGGCCAGGAATTAAGGTTATTTTAGAGCCTGGAAGTGCTTTTGCCTGGGAAACAGGCATTTTAATCGCTGATATTGTGGACGTTGTTGATAATAAGGGAATAAATACAGCGATACTGAATGTTTCATTTACCGCGCATATGCCTGATTGTCTGGAAATGCCCTATAAACCACGAATCCGCGGCGCTTATCACGAGCCGGTTGAAGGTAAACCAACTTACCGAATGGGTGGAAACTCCTGTCTTGCCGGTGATTTTATTGGATTATGGTCATTTGACAACAAGCTGAATCCCGGTGATCAGATTATTTTTGAAGATATGATTCATTATACGATGGTCAAATCATCTATGTTCAATGGAGTTCCACATCCCGCAATTGGGATGTGGACAGATAATGACGAGTTTATATTATTAAGATCCTATGACTACTCCGACTATAAAAACCGGATGGCCTGATTTTAACCATTCAGGAAACTTCAGAATTGATAATTAATCAGTATTATCTTTTAAAAAAGTAATTTTACTACTCTACGATTAGCTTGCAATTATAAATCACGTTGCCTTGTGCTATATTTACAATATAAATTCCCCGTTTTAATTTGCCAATATCCAATTGTTGGGTGCCATCGATGTTTATTAACATTTTACTGTAAATCACGCGACCGGTCAAATCAATTATATTTAGAGATGTGCTCTCGTCTGCAGAACCCAACCTGACATAAAGCGTTCCGTTGTTATTGGGATTGGGAAATATCATCAACTGATTTGGACTCCTTTTTATCGGATTTATTTCCTTGTTTTTTTGATCTGCTTCAGCACTTTTCAGTGTTTGGGCAGCAATCGTGTCCAAAGCTATATTTGGTACAATTCCTGCTGCAAGAGCAATGACGGAAGTATAATCGGCATAGACAGAATATATGCTTGTGCCTGATGTTAATCCGGTGGGAGCAGAATTTGGTAAAAGGCCATAAGCATAAGACTTATACCTTAGTCTGCCTGTTGCATTATTGTAATAAAGCGTTGTTGCTGAAGACGTAACCTCAATGGCAAGCCAGTAGGTCTGACCGGAAGTAAGGTTTTTGGATGATCCCAGAGCAGCGCTGTTCCATCCGTTGGATAATGTTATTTCGCCCGTTTGAGCAAGGAGGCTGGAAGGCTGCCCTGAACTGCTGGAATATATTCCAAGTCTTGCTTTTCCGGATGCACTGCTTACATAGAGATTCATTCTGTTTACAGTGATGTTTGAACTCGCTGTAAAACTGCTTGCCATCCAAAACCCGTTGTCACCTGTCTCAGAAATACTTCCAACAGTGTTCAAACCGACTGTCCCGGTGAGACTATTGACCGTTATAGAACAAGAAGCCGTTTTACCTCCATCCTGGGTTGTTGCTTTTATCGTGGCAGTTCCCGCTGCAATTCCTGTGACAAGTCCGCTGCTGTTTACTATTGCGACCGATGTTTTGCCTGAGCTCCAGGTCACAGTTTTATTAGTCGCGTCGGAAGGCAAAACTGTAGCTGTTAGCTGTTGAGTTGCATTTACAGAAATGCTTGCCGATGTCGGACTGACAGTGACACCCGTTACCGGAACAGTCACCGTATTGACAGTTAACGTGCAGACAGCTGTTTTATTTCCATCCTGCGTTGTCACCGTAACAGTGGCAGTCCCGGCTGCAATTCCTGTGACAAGTCCGCTGCTGTTTACTGTTGCGACCGATGTTTTGCTTGAGCTCCAGGTCACGGTTTTGTTCGTCGCGTTGGAAGGTAAAACAGTTGCAGTTAGCTGCTTGGTTGCATTTACAGAAATACTTGCCGATGTTGGGCTGACGGTAACACCTGTTACCGGAACAGTCACCGGAATGACAGTTAAAGTGCAGACAGCTGTTTTATTTCCGTCCTGAGTTGTTACCGTTACTGTCGTATTCCCGGCCGCAATTCCGGTAACGAGTCCGGCGCTGCTTACAGTTGCTACCGCTGTATTGGCTGAGCTCCAGCTCACGGTTTTATTGGTCGCGTTGGAAGGTGAAACAGTTGCTGTTAGCTGCTGGGTTGCATTTACAGAAATGCTTGCCGATGTTGGGCTGACTGTGACACCCGTTACCGGAACAGTCACCGGATTGACGGTCAATGTGCACGCAGCTGTTTTATTTCCGTCCTGAGTTGCTACCGTAACGGTGGTATTCCCGGCTGCAATTCCGGTAACCAGACCGGTACTGCTGACAGTTGCTACCGATGTATTGGCTGAGCTCCAGCTCACGGTTTTATTGGTCGCGTTGGAAGGTGAAACA
>JBAXOA010000072.1:0-23056 GCA_037133495.1 Mariniphaga sp.
GAAACCTTTTTACCATTATAACCTCTTTATTCATTTCATCGAGCCACAGTTCCCTGTATTTGCTGTATAAACCTTTACCCTGAGCATCCAGAAATGTAAGTGCCGCTTTGTTGGCATCATATGCTGCAGTCCATCGTGCTACATCGTTGGTGCGGTTAAATTGAGGACTGGCCCAATACATCAGAACCCGGCCTTTGAATGACATGGCAACGCATTTGTCAATCCGGCCAATGGTACTTTTAATTTCCAATCCTGCTATAGCTGCATCAAGATCCTTTATAATCTGAGTTATACAGGCAGAAGTTGAACTCCGCGGAATAAAAGTAGCCGCAATATTTGCAGCATCTCCCGGTTCCAGAACCAGCTCGACACCGCCATAGGCTTTAACCATCCTAAAGTAAATCCAGGAACGCCAGAAAAGCATCTGAGCTTTTAACGATTGTTTACTGGCATCGGCAAATGTAGCGGCGTCAATTCCCTTAAGAAATATATTAATTCTTCTGATAACGGCATAGTTGTCGTAATCATTGTAGGAATCAACAGTTAAAGTTCCGTTCAGGTATGCACTCAGTTTTTCTCCATAGCCCGAATTGACAACCATTGTCTCGTCTGTAATTCTGCCAACGGTAAAAGGGGAAGGCATTAAGCTGCCGTAAATATCATTTACATACGCCTCTGCTACAGCTGCATTCCCCCAGACATCAGTAGTTTGAATTGCTGCCAAATTCTCTTTGTTGAGAGGATTGCATCCTGCAAAACATACCAGCAAAAACACGATGCTAATTGATCTCTTTAATGTTTTCATATTTATATTTTTATAAAATATTACTAAATACCTAGAAGGTAACATTTACACCCATCGTATAGGTTTTCATGGTCGGATATGATCTCATTTCAACACCACTTGGATCATAATAATAAAATTTTGTCAGTGTAAATAAATTGGTTCCGGTCAGAATAAGTGTAACATCGGAAATATTAATTTTTTTGCATAGACTTTTTGGAATCGAATAAGTAAGGTTTAAATTTTGCAAACGTAAGTAGCTGCTGTTTTTAAGCCAGAATGTTGATTCCAGGTGATCCATTGTCCTGTCCCATGTTGTTGGTTTTGGATAGGCGGCATTTGGATTTTCGGGTGACCATGAATCAAGCCAGAATGTTGGTGGTCGTGCTCCGTCGAAGAAGCGTCGGCCATAGCCATCATTATAGAATTTTTTAACTCCTGTGACTCCTTGAAAAAACACATCAATTCCAAATCCTTTCCAGTTAGCGCTCAGGTTCAGACCAATCATTGTTGGAGCCATAGAGTGTGCTCCTTGAATAATTTGTCTGTCATAATTATCAATTTTACCGTCCGGTACTCCATCAGTTACGCCACTGACATCTTCAAAATTAATCATTCCAAGCTTAGGTGCCAGTCCAAAGATGGTATAGCCTGCCGGAAGTTTGCTCAGGTCAGCTTGCGTACGGATAATATCGGTAGCTACAAGACATCTGATATAATCGGTTGATTTGCCATTTGGATCATCCAGCGCACGAACGTTTTGAGCCACATCACGCGTAATTACCTTATTTACTGAATATCCAACATTGCCTTTAACCTGGTAAGAAAAATCTCCTTTTTTGCCTGAGTACCCTAATTCAATTTCAAGTCCGTGTGCATCAACAACTCCGTAATTTTCAGGGGGCATTGTGCCTCCAAAAGAATTAGGTAATGATGCGATTCTGGAATCAAGAATATCGTAGTTATGTCTTTTGTAATATTCTCCGCTAAAGTTGAAACCTTTTAAAAAGCGGGCATCCAACCCAATATTAAATTCGCTGGTTTTTTCCCAGGTTAAGTTTGGATTTACAATCCCATTATACCTGACACGAGGTTGCGCTGCGGTACCCAATAAATAATCACCTGCAACAGCAAATGATTCAGCCCATTTCCAACCTCCTACCGCATCATTTCCGGCTAATCCCCAGGAAGCGCGAAGTTTTAAGTCATCAATATAGCTTAACTTGAAGAAATTCTCTTTAGATATTAGCCAACCTGCTGAAATCGAAGGAAATGTTCCCCATCGTTTGCCAGGTGCAAAAAGCATTGACCCGTCGCGACGGGCTGTCGCGTTTAAGAAGTATTTTTCGTCGTAATTATAAGCAACACGACCAATATATGATGCCCGGCCATATTCACTTTCAGTGCCATTAACATATCCATCTGCCCTGGCACTTGAAGTTGCCCAAAACTGATCCTTCTGAATCAAAGGATAGCCTTCTCGTACCCCATAAAAATAATCGTAATTGCCTTCACTTTGTTCATAAACAAGCACAGCATCAACATTGTGTTTCGCAAATTTTCTGGCATAATTTGCTGCAAAGTTCAACTGATAACTGCTTGTTGCTTCCTGTATTCGGGCTAATCTCTCTTTATTTGGATAGGAAGATTTTATTGTACCTGTAATCTCATCAGTATAAATAGCGCCATTGGTACCAAGCTTTTTCACCTGATATAACGTAGTTTTGAGCTCATACTGTTTCATTGTCATACCTTCATACTTTGGGCTGTATTTGCCTGAAACTGAAAGTCCTTCAATGGATGGTATTTTATAAGTCAAATTTATCAGCATATCGATATTCCGCTCCACCCGGGTATTTTTACCCCCTTCTTCTATAAATGCCAGCATATTTCCGATCCAGCCCGGATCGATGAATTTTCCACTGTTCGTTCTGGGTTTCGCAGTGGGGAGGTAATACAACAATCGGCCCCATAGCATACCAAAAGTCGGATCAGCGTCAAAACCAACGTTGTCCTCCTGCATAACAAATCGTGTTTTTGTTCCCTGACTATAGGCAACGTTGAAAGTACCTTTCAGATTATCAGTGAAATTTACATCAATGTTGGAACGGAAATTATATTTTTTATAGTCTGCATTCTTGATAAAAGCAGTCTGGTCAAAATACGAGCCAGCAAGAAAATATTTAACCTTCTCGGTTCCTCCCGAAGCGGAAAGTGAATGTTTTTGCAAAACAGGATCCTGATATGCATCAGTTTACCAAGCCCTTGCAGGATCGTTGCCATTGAAAAATTCTATTTCCTGCGCGTCATATGCCGGAGGAAGATTTTCACTTGATCTGGCATAATTCATTAATCTCACCATGTCTTTGGCGGATACATATGAAGGAATTTTTGAAGGTTTGTCAAAACTATAAGAGTAGTTGTAATTTAACTGAAATTTACCTGTCTTACCTGTTTGAGTTGTCACAAGAATAACACCGTTAGCAGAACGGGCTCCATAAATTGCTCCTGAAGCGGCATCTTTTAACACAGTTATATTATCAACTGCAGAATTGTCCAATGCATCAAAGGACCGTTTATCAGAAACGACACCGTCGATGACATACAGCGGATCCAGCCCGGTGCCCTTCCATGTATTGATGGCCCGAACACGAATTGCTGCAGCATACCCGGGAGCTCCTGAAGCTTGTGACACATATACTCCGCTTAACCGACCTGCCAAAGAATTGGAAAGTGCCGGTACAGGAATGAATTTAACATCTTCAGATTTTACTGATGTAAGAGCCCCGGTAACGGAGGACTTCTTTACAGTTCCATATCCAATGGCGACAACTTCTTCGATGCCAATAGTCTCTTCAGCAAGTACGATGTTGTACTGTGACCGGTTATCGAGAGCCACTTCCTGCGATTTCATCCCGACAAATGAGAATACAATCACTTTGGCATTAGTGGCCACTGACAACGCAAATGTTCCGTCGTTGTTTGTTGTTACGCCCATTGTGGTTCCCTTTATTACAACAGAGGCACCCGGAATTGGTACACCCGCCTGGTCAGTGACTTTACCCGACAGTTTTTTCGTTTGTTGTTGCTCACTCAATAGTTTGGCAGATGATAAAACGATCTGTCTGTCAATTACCGTATAGGTGATATCCGCACCGGCAAAAAGCTTGTCGAGTACCTGTCCTATCTTCTCATTCTCAGCCTGAATATCAACTTTCCGCTCTACATCAACAATTTTGCTGTTAAACATAAAGAAAAATTCAGATTGATTTTGTATTTCTGTCAGCACTGCCTTAACCGATTGATTGGAAATATTGAGGTTAATTGTGGCACTTTGCGAGTAGGAATCTGCTGCAAACAACTGCGACGCATTCAACAGCAGCAGAAACAGAGCAATCCGCATTACTACGAAGATCTTGCAGACCCGATTGGTTAGCGAGGGTCGATTTGTGAATCGATTTAATTTCATAATTTTGGAATGTTTGATTTACACTAAAATAAATTAAATCTTTTCCATCATTTAAAGACGAAAAAGGATTGTGATTTTCAAAGGGATGCTACAACATCTCTTTGATTTTCAACAGTTAGCAGGTTTTTTAGTTTTTCCATAGGCAATGCTAATTTCGCTTGTTTATTACTATTTTTCGTTTCGTAAAAGAGTTGTCAGGCAATCGTTTACGATCTGTAAACGTATATTTTACGGGAGCAGAGATCCTCAACAGTTCCAGTATCTGGGGAAGTGTTTCATCACGGTA
The DNA here is from genome assembly GCA_037133495.1 of Mariniphaga sp. Classification (GTDB taxonomy): domain Bacteria; phylum Bacteroidota; class Bacteroidia; order Bacteroidales; family Prolixibacteraceae; genus JAAFHB01. Next base: position 4,540 of record JBAXOA010000072.1, read on the forward strand.
AGTTGCCGTATATACATATTCCCTGAGTTCAGGGTTTTTAAGTTCAATCTCAACATTATACCACCGGTTTAATTTCCGTACCACCTCATCCATCGGATCATCCCTAAAGATCAGCACCCCGTCTTTCCAGGCTGTATATTTGGCAACATCAACTTTTTCGACCGACAAACGGCTTTGGTTATTATCAATTATGGCAAGTTCTCCGGAATTAATATTGGCAATCGTTTTGTTATCATCATAATTCCCTCCAAACAGCCTCACATGACCCGACTCCAGGATCAGTTCAGTTATTGGCTCATCAGTGTAATTAATAACATTGAAGCGCGTCCCTTTCACTTCAATATTCATTTTTCCTGCGTTTACAATAAAAGGATGTGCAGCATCTTTTGCAACGTCGAAGAAAGCTTCGCCGGTCAGCTCTACCTGGCGTCTATTTTCCGCAAAAGGAGTGGGATATTTAAAGACAGAGCCCGAATTGAGCCAAACATGAGTCCCGTCAGGAAGGAGAAAGTCCGTCTGCATTCCCGCAGGTGTTTTAACGGTCTGCCAGACAAAATTTGAAATTGATGAACTGATTTTAGCTTTTCCTGAAGTGAAATAGATGGAATAAAAAAGCAAAGGAAGAATCAGTACTGCTGCTGCTTTTGAAAAAATGGTAAAAACTTTGTTGAAAGAAATCTTTCTTGAATTCGCTTCTTCCTCCAACCGGATGGTATGATGTAGCCGGTCAAGAATACGGTCAAGTATCAAATCGTTTTCAATAGGATTCAAATCGGTATTTTGGGCGGCACTCAATCCGTGCCACTGAGAATTTGCTGCCTCCATAACGGAAATATTATTCCCGGCATCTTCAAGCAGAGACACGATCTCGCGGGCTTCGTCGGCTGAGCATGTCCCGCCAAGGTATTTTCTGAAAAGAAAAGAGATTCTTGTATGTGTTTTGTAGGTTTCTGTCCTCATAATTTCTGATTACTGATAAATCCGGAGCAGATCAGTAAACATTTCGATTCCCTGATCACTATATATTACGCACAAGAGTGGTGATACCCCCCTGTCAAATAGAGAAAATATATTTCTTAAAACACATTCTCACCTGCATACGTACGGTGTATGTAACTGGTTTAGAGAAAAATGGCAGCATAAAGCAGGAATACGAGGGAATCTTTTCCCAAGCGGGCTTTAATGAAATTCATCGTATAATTGAGACTGTTTTCAACCGTTTTTACAGAGATATTCAATTGCCCGGCGCTCTCATTGTAAGAGAGATGAAGGATATTTTCCCTGTATTTCCTTTCATTTAGCCTTTCCCGAAGAAGATCGATGGCAATATGATAGGCAACTGTAAATAAAAATGATTTAAAGGAATGACTGCTGTCTATACTTTTACGTTTTTCCCATATTTTCAGGTAAGTATTTTGGACCACCTCCGCAGCATCTTCCTTCGACTTTAAAATAGAAAGAGAAAAATAATAGAGCTTATGGCTGTAGGCTCCATATAAATGGTCGAAAGCACTTGCAACGCCTCCTCTTAATTCTTCGATTATTTCTTTCTCGGTTTTCATGGTTAGTTTGGGTTGAAACGGTAAAAAGAATCGAATAAAGAACATCTCTACCCATAAATTTATGAAAAAAAAGATTAATTTTTATTAAAATATTAAATTGATTTTTATCATTCTTTTATTTTGCAATAGTTCGTTCAAAACTTAGTTATTTGTCTGATATACTGTATATTAACTCATCTTTATTAGGTTAAAACCGCAGAGATTGATTTTAAATAACACCAAAGGTTATGTCTATCTAATTGAAAAACACCTTAAAAATGGTAAATGTAAATTGTCCTATCCAAAAAAAATAAAAGAATACCTCGATCAATATAACAATACGCTAGGTTTAACTATGAAGGATACCTGTGTGAACATGATTCTTAATGACACGTTGAATGTGCCGCATGACTTACACCGGTTTGCCCAAGATTTTGATTATACGGTCACTATGTTTTTTGATCCGGATTGTGAGCATTGTCAGGTAGAAGTACCTAAGCTGCTATAGAGTACTAAAAAATAGCAGTAGTACAGTTAATCAAAGTTACTACCTTACTCGCCTCTTCCAATTTTTCTATTACACACGATGATGTGTATTTTGTAGCGCAGAATTTTAATTGGCAAGATTGCAGTCATTAAACCTTAAGAATTTGAATGAAATGATGAAAAGGAATCTGTAATGGGATGAAATGTATGGATCTGCAAATTTGACCATTCTTCGCTGCTAACAATAATTAGCTTATAATTACCACTAAATTAACAACTTAAGAGGCATAAATGATTTATTAATTTCCGGCAAGAGGTGGCTATTAGATCGTCAGTTCCTAATACAAATGTTATTTAAAACATGGTCAACTGATTATCAATATGTTTATTTTGAATACTTCCTTTTAATCTTAGCCATCAAGATGCTCGTATGCTTTAATGAACTAGTCACCCAGCTCCTTCATCTTAAACATCTCTTGCGTTGCCGGAATATGCTCCTTCTTCATGATCTGTTCCATTTTTCGCACGATATTAGGAAATTTGCCCGAAAGATCCTTCAATTCTTGCAAGTCATTATCCAGATTGTACAGTGCCAACTTCAGATTCCCATTTTGGATGTTTTGCCGAATGCCCTTCCATTTACCCATCCTCACTGCTTGCTGTCCATCCGTTTCGGGAAACTCCCAATATAAATAAGGGTGTAACTGCTGTTTATGACCTGTCAATGTCGGTAAAAAGCTGATGCCATCGGTATCTCCAGGAATCTGGATTCCTGCAATTTCGCAAGCAGTTGGAAGCACATCGCAGAAAGCTGAAATATGGTTGATGACACTTCCCTCCTTGATGTGACCTGGCCAGCTGGCAATCATGGGGACCCTCAATCCTCCCTCATGGGTAAAGCCTTTGCCCCAGCCAAATTCACTTTTAAAGGGACCTGCACTTTGAAACCAAGGCGAATCAGTACCACCGTTGTAAGTAGGTCCATTATCAGAAGTGAAGATGATTAAGGTATTGTCATAAATTCCCTGCTCTTTGAGTTGCTGAACCAAAAAACCCAACTGCTCATCCAAATAAGATATCATGGCTGCATATCCTGCATGTGGGTATCGTTGTGGAAAATATCCCTGCTCACCCTTATAGGGTTTCTCATCTCCAAATTTCTTCACATAATAATCTACCCAGCGTTGGGGTGCCTGAATCGGCGCATGAGGGAGGGTGGTTGCCCAGTAGAGGAAGAAAGGGTGACTTGAATTTTCACTTACAAATCCGGAGATCTCCTTAAACATCAGATCGCATGAATACTCCTTCAGGGTAAACTTTTCATAATTTTTCAGGTCATAGGGATCTGCTCCTTCCACCAACCTGGTATTTGGGGCTACCGTATCATTGCTGAGGTAGACTCTTCGTTGGTTTTTATATAAATGCAATGGATAATAAGTATGCGCTTGTCTTTGACAGTTGTATCCGTAGAAAAAATCGAATCCTTTTTTCAGTGGCGTGCTGTTTGTATTTGGCGCCCCTAGCCCCCATTTGCCCACAATACCGGTGGTGTATCCCCTTTTCTGAAGCAATTGAGGGAAAGTAACCAGATCTTCAGGAAGCGGACGTTGTCCTTCGAGGGAAGAGTCTGCAAACATCGCCTTGTAATCCCACACTTTGCCCCGCTCGGCCCATTCATCATTCCCCCGAATATAGGCATGCCCCATATGCTTACCTGTGAGTAGTACGCATCTAGAAGGAGCACAAACTGGGGCACCCGCATAATGCTGTGTAAATCTCATCCCGGTAGCAGACAGCTTATCGATGTTTGGGGTTTCTATTTTCTTCTGTCCATAGCACCCCAGATCGCCGTAACCTAAATCATCAGCCAATATAAAGATAATGTTGGGGGGGGGGGTCTCTTTTGGGATTGGGGCGGCCGCTTGTAAAAATACCGGAAAAAACAGGAATGATGCCATTCCAACGATTGATCCTTGAAAATGTTCCAGCATATCTTTGAATTTATCTAGCATTACCAAACCAAATTTACACCACAGTTAACCTGGTTTTCAAAAAGAGTGGTGTTTACTTTTTCTGAAACAAGTATTATGTTAGAATGGTGAAACTTCACCATTCTAACATAATAATAATCAACTATTGAACTAGTATTTCTCCCAGCCCGGGTTTTGCTTCAACTTGTCATTGAGGTTCAGATCATTCTTGGGAATTGGGAAAAGATAAAAGGCATTGTCCCAACCCTTGCTGCTCTTGGAAGGTTCATCGTAACGTGGCACATAGCCAATTGCATTTACTGTTCCAGCGTTTGCAGCAATTGAATAGTCCTTGTTTACAAGCTTCATGTAGGTCTGATTTGTTGCCCATGCTGGAGTAGTACTTGAAACTACACCTGCAGAAGTCATGGTCTTGTAATATGCAGGAACCATTTTTGCCCCAAGTATCGGACGGTTCATAAACCATGGTCCTTTTCTCCAACGACGAATATCTCCAAAACTATAGCCAAGACCCAGCAATTCAACAATCCGCTCCCGACGTATCTCCCACAACACAGGATCGACAGCATAATCTGTAACAATCCCTGTGTTGAAAGATGCTCCATAAGATCCAAGATCACGGCCTGGGGTTATCAGGTCTGACGGATTTGAGGGGTCGAAAGAACCATCAATCTGGGCAACCACAAGGGGTGCAATCTTCACCGAAGTACGGTTTCTCAGTTTATTGATGGTAGCATCTGCAACAGCTTGTGTAAACTTGCCCAATTCCCAGCTGGCTTCAGCATAATTCAGCATAAATTCTTCAATGAAAAATATCGGACGGCCTGCCGCAGCACTACCAATCGGATCGTTTAAATCCCATATATTGTAGTTACGCCAGAATGTATAACCAGAGCGACTTGATAGCTGATTGTTAGTCGCCATAGAGGAAAAGTTAGGGGATGACCAGAGCATTGTCGAAAAGCCCCACTGAAGAGCTGGCACCCTTTTCGACAAATTATCAGACAAAAGGGTTGGCATCAGATTTTTATATTCATCCACCGTTTGAAATCCATTTGGATTTGCATCAGCCGGCCGATTATAAAAACCGTTGGCTGTATTGAAGTTTCCTGATACCGGATAGAATGGCCAAGGGGTACCGACAGAAGTCGGAAGCTGGTATTGTTTTTCACAATAAGGAGGTACGAAGGTGTAATACAACCGTGGATCCCTGTCGCGGAACTCATCGAACATATCTACATCCGGACGAGTTGAATTGATTGAATTAGTTACAGGTTTACCGTTGCTTTTGACCAGGTACAAATCGGTAAGAAATCGGTGACCTTCCCATTTCATGGAAGTGCTTCTTTCGTAACGATTCGAAGAGTGGCCCAATTGGCCTAATACGTATTGTTTAAAAAGAATAGTGCCTGCCCGAGCAGAAAGATCTTTGCTGTTGAAAAGCCCATCCCAATTGTTGTCTACAGAAGGGAATGCCGTCGTAAGAGCACTTGAAACTCGCTCACATTCCTGGAGATATTTGGTTTCGTCACCCAATTTGTGGTAGCGGCGCCAGGTACCTTCAAACAGACAGAAACGCGACATCAGTGCCTGAACACAATATTTGTTGATTGTATTTGCGCCATCTCCAGCTACCTTGATATTTGCCTCAGCGTATTGCAATCTGGCCAGTATGCTATCGGCAACCAGCTTCCTGGGTGAATGTGAACCATAAATGAGTGTTGTGTCCTTTTCCTCAACCACCTGATTAATCCAGGGCACATCTCCAAATCGGGATATCAATTCAGCATAACGATAACTAAAGAAAAAATAGGCAACAGATTTCCAGTGTGCCTTTTCTAAAGCAGTCATATTTGCAGCATCGATATTTCGAAGCATGATGTTTACTTTACGGATAAAAGAAAAGCTCCAGCCTCCACCTGATGAGGGAACAGTAACTGTCCGATTTCTTAGACCGTTTTGATCTGTAAGGTTTGCACTGACCTGATTTGAGTTCGAAAGCAGGCCAGCCTGGAAATCACCAGCTCCGTTAAAATAATAACTATCAATACCTTGCGTGTAATTTGTTCCATCTGTAAAGGTGTCATAAAACCCCCAGGCATAGGTTTTAAAATTGTCATACGATCTTAGCGCTGTAGCCTCTGTCTGAACCTCGATGGGAGTCTTCTCCAAAAATGAGTTATTGCATGCGATCAGGGCAAACAGGCTAAATAAAGATAAAATATATGTCTTCATTTTTATATCTGTTAAAAGGTTATAAAGTAATGTTGAAACCAAAAGAGTAAGTAGCAAAAAATGGATAACCCCAACCAATACGCTCTGGGTCAACACCTTTCGGCAAAGATGAAAAAGTATAGATGTTCTCAACCGAGAAGAAAACTTTTGTTCCCGATAATCCCATCTTATTAACCATCACCTTTGGTACAGTATAACTAAGTGTGATGTTTTTTACTCTCAGGTAAGCACCATTAGATAAATAGGCGTCTGAAATACGTCGATTGGATGCTGCGAGTGAGTTCCCTCCATAAATACGAGGATATTTGGCTCCAGGATTGGTAATGGTATAATCCCCATTTAAATAATCCTTTACATGGATATAGTCCATTTGATGATTGTATAGGGTGCCGAATTTTCCTGTACCGTCAGATCCACTAAGCGCAAACATGAGGTCTCCAGCTAGCCATACATCCCGTTTCCCAACTCCTTGAAAGAACGCAGACAAATCAAAACCTTTGTAACTAATTCCGGTATTGATACCATACTGGTAGCGAGGGGTTTCATTTCCAACAACAGAGCGGTCCCCCGGGTCTTTTAAGTTATCAGCTCCGTTATTGATTTCATTGGTTCCAGTTAGTTCGCTGATATTTTTCCACATCACGTCTCCTGGCCGGGGGGAGACACCTTTTATGGAAGTCACGCCCGGTTTTAGTGCCCAGGTGTTCGTATTAACAAAATCATCGATGGTATAGAAACGGCTAAACTGGTAGCCCCATATTTCTCCAAAATCCATTCCTTCATAATATCTCTTGGCGCTTTGCGCAGAGTTTCGGTCGTAAAAAAGACCAGCTGCATTGTTGTATTTTGTAATATGACTTCTATAGTCTGAGATATTAAACCCAAGCGAATAGCCTACTTTCCCAATTTTATCGCGCCAATTCAAAGACAATTCCCATCCTTCAGTCTGAAGATCGGCAATGTTTTGCAACGGGGCTGTAGCACCTACCACAGAAGGGAATTCAGCACCAGGACCCAACATACCACTGGTGGTGCGTCTGTACCAGTCGAAAGTACCTTGAAGTTTATTTCTCAAAAGAGAAAAATCAGCACCAAAATCCAGGGTACCCACGCGTTCCCATGTGAAATTTGAACGAACCATAGAAGGAGCATTCAGAGTTGTTGGGCGAACAGCACCTACAATCCAATCTGAGCTATAAGAAGTCATCTGAGGTAAAAACTGGTAATTGCCAATTGCCTGGTTGCCAATTTCTCCCCATGACCCGCGTATCTTCAGTTCATCAAGGTAGTTTTTTGACCAATCCATAAAACTTTCACGGCCAAGTTGCCAACCAGCAGATACAGAGGGGAAGAAGCCAAAACGAGTATCTGTTGGGAATTTGGAAGATCCATCATAGCGGCCATTCAATTCAATCAGGTATTTATTTTTGAAATTGTAATTAAAACGGAAAAATCCGCTACGAATGGTATAATCGGTAAACTGGTCGGTAACAACAGGTGTAAGATCCGCACTACTGCTAAAAGAAGGCATGTCTGCATTGATCATATCCTTCTTGCTGGAAGCCATCATCTCGTAATAACGTTGTTCCTGAGAATAACCTGCCATTATTTTAAAATTATGTTTGTCAGCGATTGACTTGGTATAGGTTCCGTAAGCATTGAGAGAATTGTATCGTACCGTACTTTTCTCATCACGGTAGGTTGGAGTGCTGTAGAAAGTATTGGTTCCCTGGTCACCGCGTGCGATTACTTTTTTGGTGTATTTCTTATAATCAAATACATTCTCATCAAAATTGTACTCCAAATTCGCTTCAAATCCTCTAAACGGAGTAATTGTTGTGCGGGAAGAGATCCTTGGATTCTCTGTTCTGTATTTATTGGGATAGCCTTGCAGGATATAGCTCAAAGGAGCTGTATTCACGTATTGGGTACCATTCGGATCCAAAGGTGTACCCCACGAACCTGCCAATGGGGCAAAATTTGGATATTCAGTACTGTAAATACCAGCTGTAAAATCCTGGTTTTGATCTGTATTAGAAGTATTGCTGCGCGTATAACGCAAATCCATGGAGGTGTTCAGCCAAGGTGCAATGTCCGCAGTAACAGTGGAGGTGACGTTAAGTCTTTGATACTGGTCTTTGTTTGTTTTAAGCGGTCCATCTTGGTCGGTATAGCCCATCGCCATGCGGTAGGTAATTTTTTCTGAACCACCCGAAGCAGAAAGATTATGGGTTTGCTGGAAACCCTGTTTATCAAAGATTTCGTTTTGTGCATTGTTTTCCTTGACATAATAATATTTGGTGTCGCCTTTCGGAATATAGTTACCCCAAATCGGATTGAAATAATCGCCATTAGCAATTGCATCTGCTCCAAACTTGATAGGATCTGCCTTATAAGCCGTTGCATAACCTAGCCACTTGTCAATATTTTGCGTGTTTGAATACCAGGTGGTGTAACCCGCTTCTTTGTAAGCAGTTAAGAAGTCAACAACAGATGCTTGATTGACTTTATTGATAGATGTTTCAAAGGCAAAATTGTTGCTGTAATTAAGCACCATTTTCTGATTCTTCTTGGCTTTTTTTGTGGTAATCAAAATAACGCCAAAAGCAGCACGTGCTCCGTATATTGCAGAGGAAGCGGCATCTTTCAGTGTTGTAACAGTTTCAATATCTTCTGGATTTATCAATTCAATTTGAGCTTCAACGTTGTCGACTAAAATTAACGGATCACCGCCGTTGATAGAGGTCGTTCCTCTAATGTTATAGGACTGAGAAGCTCCAGGTATGGAAGAAGTTGTCACCTGAAGTCCAGGTATCGCACCCTGTAGTGCTGTACCCACATTGGTCAAGGGTCTGTTTCCCAAAACTTTTCCCATCTCTGTAACAGCTACGGAACCGGTAAGATTCGATTTTTTCTGAACCCCATAACCGACAGCTACTACCTCTTCAAGTCCAATTGCTTCTTCTTGCATCATGAGGTTGATCAGGGTCTTGTTTACTATGCTTATCTCCTGAGTCCTCATTCCTATGAATGAAAAAACAAGCGTTTTAGCATCTTCAGGTAATGTCAAAGAGAATTTCCCATCATTGTCAGTTGTTATGCCAATTGTGGTTCCTTTCACGACCACACTTGCTCCCGGGATTGGGGCACCTGATGAATCCGTAACCTTACCTGACACCCTGCTTCCCGGCACAGTTGCCTCAAGGCTCCCTTTTGTTACCACAATATTCTTATCAAGAATTTTATAGAAGTAATTTTCATCGAGTACTTTTTTGAGCACTTCATCAATCGTAGCATTGGAAACGCTTACCGATTGCCGTTTTTCGAGGTTCATCTCTTCGCTTTTAAAGAAAAAACCAAATTCGCTGTTTCGTTCAATTTCCCTGAAAATATCCACAATAGTGGCATCCTTCAGATTTAGATTGAGACGTGTATTCTGGCTATAGGTGTTCACAGCAGAGGCCGTGAACATCGCAAAAAGAATAAATCCGGTAGTTAGTTTCATAATTCGGATAGTTTTTTCCCATCTTTGCTGTGCATCGCATAGCAATTCACAAAATTTTTGCATAGTTTTGAAGTGACTTTTAGTTAAACTTTGAAACTGACCTCTAATCAGTTTCGATTTCTGAATTCAGGTGCACCCCTCCACGGGTGCACTTTAGGTTTAATAAATGGTAACGTTGTCTCGCGCCTCCTTTCTATCGGTTATTTTGTAATTAATCTTGTCGGTTAATGATAACATTTTGAGGACCATACTTACGGTAGTAGTTCGTTTGATTACGCTGGTATATCTGGAATTAGCCAAAGATTTGTTACTGATAACAATCTCCACATTATACCAGTTTTCTAATTCCTTACAAATTTCCTCCAAAGTTTTATCGATAAAAACAAATTTTCCGTCTTTCCAGGCGGTTGCTATTGTAGGATCACGCTGTGAAACAGCCATCCGGTTAGTCTGCTTATTGTATTGTAAATATTCACCTGGTTTCATCGAAACCAACGGTTTTTCTGCAGAATCAAAAAGATCGATCTGCCCGTTAACCAACGTCGTAAAGATATCCGTTTCTGCGGTATATGCCCTGATATTAAACTTCGTGCCGATATCTTTTACTTTAAAATTTCCCAGATCAACGGTCAGCTTGCGGGATTGGTCGGGGACAAGATCGAAATAAGCTTCACCATCCAGCTTTGCATAAATCTCGCCTGTCGAGTTTTTATGAAGGATTAACCTAGATGCAGAACTCAGCCAAATATTGGACCCATCTTCGAGATGGATCATTGAAACAGACCCTTTTTCGGAGGTGTATTCAATTTGCTGCACAAAAGCTTGTTTTTCGGATGCTTGCGGAAAAACATGATGCAATAGAAATCCAAGTGATAATGCGATAACAAAAACAGCAGCGTAACGGTACCAAAATTTAAATAATCTGAATTCTTCAACAGGATTTACCCGATTCCAGAACCGCTCAAAGCTCGTTTTGTGCAAATCTGAGTATCTGAAATCACCGATGGTGGATACAACAAAAAGGTTTTTATACAGCGAATAGCTTTCGCGAAGGGCAGAATCTTTCTCAAGAGATTGGTAAAAGTCGATTTTCTCGACCTCTGAGGCAGAATTGTTTAAAATCTTTATGAAAATTTCGTCTGACATTTTTTACTGGAATTAATCACTAAACACACAAGTGGGCATTTACCCTATCGAGAAATTGAAAATAAATGCAAAAGGAAAAAATTAAAATGCAAAAGGGAAAATGTAAACTGTCAAAAATTTGTATTAAAACACTGTTTAAGAAGTGATTGAGACAATTTGAATCGTTCTGTATTTTGCCAGTAACAATTTAGTCACGTAGATTCTCTATTCCAAATTAAGATCCGGAATGTTGATTTGAAAATCAGGAAAATAAATTAGCAATAAAATAAATAAGCGGAAGGTAATCTTTAAACTCATGACGAAGAATTTTCAACGACTTGGTCATACGTGCCTCAACTGTTTTAATACTGATTGATTGTTTTTGAGCAATCTCCTTATAGGCTAACTCGTCGAACCGACTGAGCAGAAAGGTCTCCCGAAGGTCCTCCGGAAGAGCAGCGATGGACTGATCAATCTTTACACGCAATTCTTCAAATTCGATATAACTTCCCAGCTTATCCAACGCCTCATAATTAAACTGCATCTCAAGGTATTTGAGATTTTCCTGGTGCTTTAGAATCGTTTTTTGATTTCTAAGGTAATTGAGACAACTGTTTTTAGTAATAGTATAAAGGAAATTACGAATATTAAACGTTTCGTTCAATGTTTCCCTGATCTCCCAAAGCTTCGTAAAACTATCCTGTACAATCTCTTCTGAAATTTTCTCATCTTTGAGATATTGTAGTGAAAGATGATAAATTACATTGAAAAAATCTGCATAAATCTCCTCAAAGGCTAATTTCTCTCCTTTTTGAAGGGACATTAAGAGTGAGTTTAGTTTGGCGGAAACCATTTCGGGTTCAAATGTAATGAAAATTCTTTATGATAATTGATTTTCTGAATGGAAAGAACCGGTAATGGAATGGTGACCTTATGATTATGAATTATGATGTCACTTTGGATTCGAAGTATCTCGATATTATGATGAGCAGAAAACGAAAATGTATTTGAAATTTTGTAAATGACGAATTGCCTTGAATCAATTTAAATATTCAGTTAGTTATTTTTATGAAGGAAGAAGAAAAATGGATGTTATCACAATAGTTCGTTCAAAACTTAGTTATTTGTCTGATATACAGTAATATAACTCATTATTTATTAGGTTAAAACCGCAGAGATTTGTATCTTTAAAGTGTTAATTACCAATTAATTACTTTAATTATGGCCATCCCTGCGATTTATGATTTGTACTCTAAAATTGTCAAAGAACTATTGAATTTCGGCACTTTAGCCGCTTAAATATATTTACTTTTTGAACGAACTATTGATAATAAATACATTTAATTATTTAATGCTTAATATTCTCTCCAGAAATTCCAAAGGCAGCTCAAAGGCCGGATTGAATTTATCGCCTGCTGCATAATTTAATAAACTTGCCCTAAGCTGTCTTGCAGTCGGACGGTTTTCGGAATCTGTCTCCAGATCCAGGGCGCAGATCAGCAGTTTTCCTTTCCCTACTTTGGTTTCAAAGATAAGTCCCAGTTTGTAGTTTCGTTCGTAGTTGTCAATCACTTGCACGAAGGGACGATAGTTTTCGGGTGTTTCATTTAGTATAATTGCTTTTGACCGGTCGAACCGATCGTCCCATTCATGTATTGATTCATCCCCCGCAATTTTGTAGGAGGTCTGGGCAGTATATCTTCCCAACAAATCGGCCCATTGCCAATCACTTTGCTCTTCAGTTGGAAATCCGTTCAGAGCGGGATGTTTTGGATCACATATTATTCCCAGGGTGCCAATCTGATTAAAGAGGCGCATACTCCAGAATGCCGGCATAAACGATCCCGGGATTGCGCTTCTCGCTTTTGTAACTTTAGGAAACAGGCGCACTTCATCAGGTCCCATAAAGGAACTTTGGATTTCATTTAATCCTTCCTTTGGGGATGAAAACAAGAGTACATTTTCACCGTTTGCCAAAGCCTGTTTTGTTGTATTGTCGAAGGCATAGGATACCCTCACATTTTTAGGAGGTTCAGGTTGTTGGGAAGGATAGACCCAGATATTCCAGCTGTTGGAGGTTCCGGCGGTGCTTACAGTAACAATCAGGCGCGAGGGTGCATGAGCATTTTTTAATGATGTGTGAATTTCGCCCAGCGTGTTAACCTTTCCAGTAATGATCTCCCTTATTCCAAAACTTCCAGCTGCGATCTTTTGACCTTTCTCATCTTCAATCTTCCAAATAGCTTTTGATGTTATATTTTTTGGAGTATAATGTGAAATTTCAGCCCGGGCATTAAATATCTCAGTATTGGTGAAAATTCGTTTGGGCATCCTTAAGAGGCAAACGGTGGGACCGCAAAAACGGTGGAAATCCTCCGGTGTTATCAGTTCTTTTGAATCCCAGAAAGCGTCCAGCCACCCGATTATTGCACACCCTTCGCCTGTGAAATCCCGCGCTTCAACGATTCCAAAACCTCCAAATGGCCAGGTTCTGAAACAACCTTCGATCTCATCTTTGTAAAGGGAGATAGCAAACTTACCGCTCGCCCGGGCAAACGCCTTGTTCTGGTCGGCCATATCGTGACTGGCCAGGGAATTTCGGTAATTCTCGTAATTGAAAGGTTTGAGATTACCTGTGAATTTTGTTAGCTGATCGAAATCGGGATAGCTAGCCCATTGACCAATTTCATGTCCGATCGTAGGTAGTGCCATTTGTTTATATTTTTCAACTTCGGGCGTGTGAATTAATGACCAACGGTCCCAATCGGTCCGCGGCCCTTTGACACCCCTCATGCCAATCTCTGTGCCCCGTTCTGCATAATCTCCATTTGTAATAGTGTCGCCATTCTGACAACGGTAGAGCATTCGGGTGTCGATACTTTTGCCTTGTTTTACCAGCACCTCCATAGAGCCCGGAGATTCGTTCCCCATTGCCATAAAAGCAAACGAGGGGTTATTGCCGTAATTTTCAAGAATGCGGGTCAGCTCTTCACTCAGAAATTGTTCACGGAGTGGATTCTCCCCATAACCGGTTGTGAAGATTGACCAGAAGGGGATCTCGACCTGTAAAAAATATCCCAGTTCATTGGCGGCAAGAAAAGCGGCTTCAGGGGGACACCACGAATTGAAACGCATAAAGTTGAATCCATACGATTTGCAGATTCCAAACAGGTGGAGCCACGACTCCTTATCCATAGGAGGGTATTGCGTTTTGGGATAGACACACTCGTTGTTGGGTCCCCGCATCAGCGTCGCCCGGCCATTTAAAATAAACTGCCCGTTTTTAGTGGTTAAACTTCTAATTCCGTAGGATATAATTTTGGAATCGTTGTATTGAGCAGTTTTCAGTGTGATTTTCAGTTTATTTATTTGGGGCGAAAATTCATCCCAGTTTGGTAGTGGAGATTTGAACGGAATATCAATAGTGGCGCCTGAAACCGGGATTATCTGCTTTGTATTTTGGATCGCTGCCTCGAGGATTCGCCCTGTGATATTGCCAACTTTTATTTGAAGGTGATCCGTTAAAACCTGAACCTCTCTGATCCAAACCGGGGGAGTGGCGCGAAATTCGATCCGGCCGATAATTCCGTTCCAGTTTCCCTGGGAATCATCCGCAATTGCGAATCCCCAGGGACCGATAGGCAGTTTTATCGAATTATCGATACAAATTCGGATTGTGTGTTTCCCGGGTTGAACGACCCCAAAATCATAGACATGGGGAGTGGAGAGGCTATTCTGAATTCCATACGGTTTATCATCCAGCCAGACTGAACTTTCCCATAAACATCTTTCGAGAAACAACTCCAGACGCTTCCCATTCCAGGTTTCAGGCACTTCGATTGTTTTTTCATACCACGCTTTTCCAACATATTTAAATTCCCGGGTTAGGCGGTTTGGATCTTTGAATTTATATTTTGAACCAAAATCTTGTTCTTCACACGACCCGGGTAGGGTGATTGTTGAGAATGTTTGGACCGAGTCAAGACGGAACTGCCACTGTCCGGCTAAAGACTGGATCTGACCAAAGGAATTGGTTGTGAATGCAAACAGGAAAATGAGTACTGTAGTTCTAACAGATTTCAAAATGATTGAGTTTAGATTAGCTATTTGATTTTAATTGTTAATGCTTTAATCGTAATGGAATCGGCATTTAGCAGTAAGTATCTCCTCCTCCCTGATTTTGTAAATTAACCAATGTTCACCATCTATTCTTCGTGACCAAAATCCTTTATATTTATACTTCAATGGTTCCGGTTTCCCTATGCCGTTAAATGGATTTCGTGAAATATCCTTTAATAACTCATTAATTTTCGATAACATTTTCTTGTCGGACCTTTGCCAATAGAGATAATCCTCCCAGGATTCATCCACAAATATGTATCTCATTGTTCGATAAGGTCTTTTTCAAACGAAGAGTCTGCCTTAAATTTCTCAATGGCCGAATCCAGTCGTTTTTCGTTTGCCTTTGAAGATAAATCGTGAGAGGTAGCACTGAGTGAATTATATTCATCTAATGACATAATAACTATACCGCTGTCTTTGCCCCGATTAATTATAAGGGTTTCAAAGTTATCAGTCACACGGTCAAGATATTTCTTAATGTCCTTTCGAAAGTCAGAAATCGTTGCATTAAGCATAACTTTATTTTTAATTTGCACATAAATAAGTACAAAAATAAGTACAAAATATCTGAAATTATTATTTTGGCAGATCTTTAATTTGCATAAAATCCTCTTCCAATCTAAGTCGCTGAATTAAATCGGGATTACTGAAAAAAATTTAAAGTCTACGAATTGGTTATCCGTCACCAACGGATTAATAACCTGTCCTTCAACCCGAAGGACAAAACTAATTGGAATGGATTATACACCATATCTGTTCCTACTCCTGGATTAGGCGTTATATTAAATTGTTATTGTTTAAGAGTTCCGCTGAGCTACGGTTATCGATAATTATTCTATATCCCGAAGGTATTTTTACAGAATACTTAATCTGATTGCCAGATCGTTCCCATTTTAGCTCAACAGCGTTTTCATCAATCGGAATGGCACCGCTGCACTCCTTTAATTCACTGTCAGTAAACTGAATCGTAATCACTTTATTCAGATAGTCAATGCGGCTAATTCCCAAGACATCGCGATACAACACATGACCGATATAAGATGCAAAACCGTGGTTGCAGCTAGCCTCCGAACTCATGTTTTCCCAAAGTGTCCCCGTTGTTTTGGCCATTGCATAAAAATAGTCCTGGATCTCGCTCATCAATTGGGTCTTTAATCCGTAGCGCGAAAGAATATCCATGCGCATGTAATTCCCCACAAAAGCATTTGCTCTGAATACTTTGGGCCAGGTGGTTTTGTCATCGCGCTCAGGACCAAATTCAGTGGTTAGCTTCCTCCATAATTCGGGATGAGATACTGGTGTGGCAATATTGAAAAAGAAGGCATAATACTGGCAGACCTCTGTCATATTGGTGGTGATCTCAAGCTTCCCCTCGTTGTTTCTGACTGCATTATCTACAAAAAATGCTCCGTTGTAAGATTGTTTGATTACCGTTTGTTTAATTTGCTCAGACTTTCGGTGCCAGGTATCATTTTGGTATAATTCAGCCGCATTTGCCAGGACAGCACTGTACAACATATTGGTCGGATAATTGACATCTTTGGTAAATCCATTGGCCTTAGACCATTCGACAAAGATCCAGCTTTGAAGATTTTCAAGCAAGCCATCTTTATTTTCGAATTTTGTGAAATAGTCCAGAACACCTTCGATGCGGGGTTTTAGTTTGGCAATCAGGATTGGATCGCCACCTCTTTGGGCATAGTCGTTCACCTGGATCACAAACCACATCGCCCAGTTAGGGATAAAGACTCCGTCATTATGGTCGGCAGGATAACACATCGGGATCATCCCTTTGGGAAGAAAGGGGAAACTATCGGGTAAGGCATAGTTTTCATAGAAATTATGGGTGACTGCCGAATGACCGGTAAAATCTTTCTCCATAATCGCTGAGAAATAGCTGTCGCAAAGCCAGCCTGCCCTTTCACGCGAAGGACAATCGGTTAACAGGTCAACCGCATTTTGCCGGAATGATTCTCGCGCTGCCTTATAAATTTCGTTTAATTTGGGATTGCTGCTACTAAATGAAGCTTTTGGATTTTCGGGACAGGCATATTCTCTGAGGTAGAGATCCTCAATCGTGCAGGAACCTTTTACTACAATAATTTTCAGATATTTAAAAGTATACGGTTCAAACGACTCCAGATTATAGATTCCGGGTTCCAGTTCATAAACGACCTGATTATTCACATCGGCCATCCTTTTTTTGGTATTCACATCGCCGTTCGTAAGTACCTCATCGAAATAAAAGTAGACTTTGGCAGGCTCTTTACAGGTGAGTCTTGCCCCTATAAAGCCGGAGAGATCAATCCCAAAATCAAAGGTCTTGAATTCATTCAGGTTAATTGAAGTTCCATTTGGATTAAATGGAATAGATTTGGGCTCCAGCGTTTTAGTCGAAATCTCCTGAATATCCTGAGAAGGTAAAGCCTCAAGTTCTTCTTCCTTATATCCCTTAAATTTTTCACTGATAAGTCTTAAAGATCTGTCTTTGTAGTACTTAGCAGGCTTCTTGAATTCAACGGCGCCGTTCGAACATACAGCCACCGGATGGACAATTTTAAATTCGGGAATCAAAAGATTTCTTGGCAGCAGTTTTCCGGGTGAGAATGTGGTAATTTTTAAAGATTTAACAGGGATCTGTGTGGTGGTTTTCCACTGATTATAATCTGGTCCCATTCGGTAATATTCGGTGAACGGACGCTGAAAACTGTACCGCTCCACTTTTTGCAATCGTTCCCTAAGCTGAAATGCCTCAAAGCCCGGATCGGAGCCTGTTGCCAGCAGGATCTTTCCTTTCGACTCAACCTCTGTCTGAAGAAATGAGGGTTGATCCAATGTGTAATAGGTGTTGACATTGTATCCTGCAACCTCTATTGCCACAATATTTTCACCGCTTTTCATTGATTTACTCAGATCATATGAATCGACTCTGAAAAACCCCTGGGCTGTTCGTGCCGGACCATAACCCAAGTATTCGCCGTTGATAGAAATCCGATACAACGTCGATGCGGTGATCCGCAGGGTGGCTTGCTGATTCTTCGTTGCCTTGAAAACCCCGCGAAACCCCAGATTTAAGTTCATCTCCTTTTCGCGCCCTTCGGCCCAGACGGGTACTCCTTTTTTCATCAAATCAGTTTTTGCTTCTGATTGAGAAAGAGCTGCGAATGAAAAACTGGCATTTAAAAGTAGTAGGAATAGCACGATTGGAAGAATTCCTTTAAAGCGGTAATGCATCATATTTCTTATCATAGGTAATTTTTTTTTAGAAAATACTATCGTAAATATCTTGTCTTATCCGGGGCATGTCACTAATAGAAGAAAATTTTTATTTCAATTCGTTTTTAACTCCAGAGTTTTCCGTAAAAAACACCCAATAAAACGGGGTGAAACAGAGCCGTAACCTGAAGAAAACCCTGTCGGGGTTTCCCGAGGGGAATTGCAAATTATCAAAATTTCAGTAAGTTAACTCTTTTTGCTGTTGGGTAACTCTTACAGAGTTTTTTTGATTGCCT
>JBAXOA010000073.1:0-22857 GCA_037133495.1 Mariniphaga sp.
GGTTAACCTAAATATCGGAACTCAGTGGAGTTGGATCAATACAGACAGGTTAGACGGGCGCAAAACTGACATGACTTCTGGTAATACTAAACCTGGCAATACAGAAGCAGATGTTTTTGGAACAAAACTTTATACTCATATTGGTCTTTCTTATAGCTTCGGTAAAAAGAAGAAACCAGCTCCACCAGTTGTAGAGCCTCCAAAACCACAGCCAAAACCAGAACCAAAACCAGAGCCAAAGAAGGAACCGGCAGCCAAAGTTGTTAAACCAGCCGTTATTGGCAATGCTTACAAAGTATATTTCGCCTTTGATAAATGGAATCTTAATAATCAATCTACTTCAGATCTTGATCGCCTGGCTAAGGATATGCTTGACAATCCATCGGTAAATGTTGATATCAAATCACATACTGATTCAAGAGGTCCTTCAAGTTACAATATGAAACTTTCTGAAAAACGAGGTAAATCAGTTATTGATTACTTGGTCAGCAAAGGAATTAGTGTTTCCAAAATTAATGCTCAGGCATTTGGTGAAACAAAGTTAGTTAACAAATGTGCTGACGGCGTTCCATGTACCAAAGCTGAACATGCTGCAAACCGCAGAACTGAAACGATCATTATTGAATAATCATCTGATTAAAGGTGAGATCCTGAATAAAATTTAAAAGAGGTTGCCAGATGGCAACCTCTTTTTTTTAATACATATATTGTTCATCTGTTATTTCAAATTATGTTGAAAATAGGATTGTTATCTGATACGCATGGGTATCTGGATGACAGGATTATCGCTTATCTCACCGAATGCGATGAAATCTGGCATGCCGGAGATATCGGAGATGAGAAAATAGCTCACCAGCTGTCTGCACTGAAGCCACTCAAGGCAGTTTCAGGAAATATTGATGGTTCAGACATACGCCGGGAATACCCCTTAAGACAAAGGTTTTTGTGCGAAGAGGTTGATGTATTAATGATTCACATTGGAGGATATCCCGGGCACTATTCTGCAGAGGCACGGCAGGCGATCAGCATTTCTCCGCCGAAATTATTTATTTCAGGACATTCCCATATTTTAAAGGTAATTTATGATAATAAATACCAGTTATTGCATATCAATCCGGGGGCTGCCGGACTTCAGGGATTCCATCAGATCAGGACTTTGGTGCGTTTTACGATCGATAAGGAGCTGATAAAGGATTTGGAAGTTATTGAGCTGGGCAGGAAAGGAATTATTTCGATGTAAATTTCGCAGCTACCCATCCCTCTTTTTCTGTAAAACTGTCAAATTGTAAATCTAACTCATCTGCCCTCTTGCTGATTGTCTGAAGATCATCTAGATAGAATCCACTCATGATTAATTCGCCTCCTTTATTTAAAACATTCTTGTACTGGGGCATATCATTCAGCAGAATATTTCGGTGAATATTTGCATAAATAAAATCAAATTTCTTGTCGGACAAACAGTGAGCTCCACCTTGTAAAACTTCCAAATTTGTAATGTTATTATAAACCGCATTTCCAAGTGTACTGTTTATTGCCCAACTGTCAATATCCACTGCAGTTACCGATTTGGCTCCTCTCATTGATGCAAAAATGCCTAAGATCCCTGTTCCGCTGCCCATATCGAGAACTGCTTTATCTTTCAGATTCTGATTCATAATAGCTGTAATTATCATGCCGGTGGTTTCATGGTCAGTACCAAAAGCCATTACAGGTTCAATTATGATTTCATAGTCTGATTTAGGATAATCAGTATGAAAAGGGGCTCTGACAAGACACGTGTCAGATATCATAAAAGGTTGAAAATAATTTGTTTCCCATTCTTCATTCCAATTTTGATCCGGAATTGGTTCCGAGGTACAGGTAAAATGAAAGTAAGGAAAATCCCGAGGAAAAAGTTTGTTGAGGGCATTTTCCGAATAATCGGCAACAGGGATATACCCTTCCACACATTCGTCTGTTTCTGTAAAACTTTCGTATCCTACGTTTCCTAATTCAGAGACTAAAATCTCACGATTAATTTCTGTATCAGGTTGTAAAATGAAACTGGTTTTTGTGTATTCCATTAATATTCTGTTTAATAAGATATTCTGAATGCAAGATTAATTCCTGCGCTTCTAAATTTGCCATCGTTAAAACCTGTAAATACACCAATATTAGCTGATAATAACACTTCAAGAAGGGTATATCCAACCTCCATATAATTATGGGTTAGCGGTGAGGTATAATAGCTGCACCAAACCATTTCGCGCCAAAGCGTGTTACTTAGGCCAGGAAGATATTTAAGTGCGATATACGGAGCCTTCACAGATACGTGAGCTTCAACAAATTTATCGGAAGTACTCAGAGAGTAATATCCCGGAAGATAAAATGAGTGGCGGTATTCCCTTAACAAAATCGGGCTTGTCTGCGTCTGGGCATGCGAAAAATCTGAAAAATGAACGCTGGCATTATTGGGAAACCAACCTCCATCCAATTCAGTGGCAATGCTCGAAGTTGAATTCCATTCCTTGCTATATTTAAATCCGGCTCCTAAATAATCGAAGTCGGCTGTACTTGAGAAAAGCTGATTAATCCCTTTTTTGTATTCAAAATAAAATGTAGGATTATTGGAATGTGACATGATCTTCACACCATTATTGATTTTGTAGAAATAGCCGGGTGTAAATTCTATTTTAAGTCCGACTACTGTATTGATTTGATCTGTAATTGATTGATTTGTTATTTCTTTATTTGACGGAAGATTTGATGTATAATTGTCCTCTTTTTTGAAAAAAGAAAAATTTGTTGAATTTGACAATTGTTTGGCGTTATTCCATTTAATACTTGTGTTTAAAACCAGTCCATTTACGATATCTATCGCATTGGTGAGATTTATATACTGACTCTCGTAGTACCTGCCAAAATTTTCTTTATAAAAAAGTGATGCGACAGAATTGATAAACGGGTGTACTACGTCAGGTAACAGATTAAAATCCAGTGTGTTTTTACCACCCGAAAGTTCTATCAACCCTCTTTTCAGCGGTGAATAGGTATAGGTTATATTTCCTGTTCCCAAAATTGCCTTGCGATTAACGGCAAAAGCAAAATAAGGCGTCAGAATCAGTGAAACTCCTGGTTTATATTTTTTTGTAAATACAACGCTTTGAGCTATTTTCCATCCATCAACAGCATTGAAACTAATTCGCTTTGTTGAGACTAACCCATCATATTTTAAATTCCATGTTGAGTCTTTTAAAGTACGTCGCATACCAAAAAAGAGCGGGTTCAGAACTCCATAATTACGCTTGTGGCTGATTATGGATGTAGAATCTGTTGCCAAAAGATTTTTTCTTAAAAGCTGAAGCGAATCGCGTTGACGAAAGCTATTCCTTTCATCAAGCGAAAGAGGGATAGGACGAAGTTGTGCCCAATAGCCGGTGTCGCGTTTATCAGCCCCTTTTTCAATAATTAAGTTTACTTTATTTTGAATTTCAAGTGATTTTAAAGAATCAGGCTTCCGGGCATTATCTTCCTTTGCCATTAGCTGTGATAGTTTATTCATGTCTCTGTTGGTAAGTTTAGCCTTATCCAATAAATGACTGATTTTGGCTTCTTTTTTACTGTCTGTTTGCTTTTTAGATTTATCTGTCGATCCAGTCGGTCGATTTGTCCCTTTTTCGCCGACAGCCGGAACTGAAGGATGAATTCCAATCATTGCCAGTACCTGTTCGTTGGCCTTTAATTTATTGTACTTGACTGATGCCCCGAATCTTGCACTCCCTTTAAGCCCCATCATTCCACCGTTAAACGAATAGTCGTGACCCACAGGTAACCAAATGCCAGGTAATACTTCGTCATAAGCCAATCGAAAACTGACTGTTCCAAATGGTGTTTCAAAACTTAAATCTGCTCTGTGAAGGCACCATAAATCGTTAATAATATAAATATAACCTTCAAAGAGCTGTTTGCTTTTCCTTTTAGGGATTACTTTTATCTTACTTATCGTAAATTTTCCCTCCTGCTCGAACCCTTCGTGCCTAAAGTCGTAATACGAAAATGCATTTTTACTTAAAGGACTGAAAAGCAGATCAATATTATCCTGATAAAGGCTGGACCGAAGAAATTCGTCGACAGAAAAATCAACTACTTTGGGAAATGTTGAATTAATAGAGCGAATCTGTTGGTCATATTTATCCGGAGCCATAAAATTAATCAAGCTAACTGTTTCGTTTACAAGTACATCGCCTGTTTTTACATCGATATTCTTTCTTTTGAGCTGATTGCGGATCAGAGCAGGAATTTTTTCGAATTTTACAGTACCTCTTACATAAACATCAGCACTATATGAACTAATCTGGTTTAGATGTACGTACGAGAGCCCAATAACCCTGCGTATAATTGAATATGCCGGATCTTCCCCGCCACTTTTAACTTCTATTTGGGTGATCTGCATTATTTGTTCATCAAGAACCACCACAATTTCAACAACCTGTTTTGCTACGGAAACAGTTTCATTTTTTGCTATATATCCCAAACTTCTGAACGTTAGGTTGTATGCTCCTGGTTTTAAGTCCAATTCGAATTTCCCGTCATCATTAGTAGTAGTTCCCAGCGACAATTCTTTAACAAACACTGTTGCGTAAGGAATAGGGAATCCATCTTTACCGGTAACAATTCCTTTCAGATTATGAGAATAGGAGACCAATCTGCAAATTAAAAGGAATAAAATCAATAGTGTTATTCTGAAATATCGGGTCATCAGGATTTTCCTTTAGAATCGTAATAATATAAAGATAACAAACATCAGGCTAAAAAGGATTATAAAAACAAAAAAAGAGTGAATCCGGTTGCCCATATCACTCTTTAAATAAGTTGTAAATTTTTTTATGTTTTATAATTTTGCGATCAATAGGCATTAATAATCGCCAGAAAATCTTCTGGCTTAAGCGAAGCTCCTCCGATTAATCCACCGTCTATATCGGGCTGACTGAATAATTCATTGGCATTGACCGGACTGCACGAGCCTCCATAAAGAATTGAGATTTCTTCTGCAACTTCTTTACCGTATTTTTCTGTTATCAGGCCTCTTATAAAAGCAAGCATATCCTGTGCCTGCTGGGTCGTAGCAGTTTTGCCGGTTCCAATCGCCCATATTGGCTCATAGGCAATTACAAGCTTGAGCAGCTGCTCTGCAGGCAACAGAAAGATAGTATCCTCCAGCTGCTGTTTAACAAACTGATTCTCTGTTCCAGCTTCACGAACAACAAGAGCCTCTCCGCAGCAGTAGATTGGAGTCAAGCCTTGTTCAAGAGTTAATGCGAGTTTTTTATTCAGCGTTTCGCTTGTTTCATGGTAGTATTCGCGACGTTCGGAATGACCAAGAATAACATAAGTTGCCCCCGTTGATTTTACCATCGACACGGAAACTTCTCCTGTAAAAGCACCTTTGGCTTCAGCTGCACAGTTTTGAGATGCAACATTAATCCGGCTCGAATCAACTGCCTCAGAAACGCTTAATAAATGGGTGAACGGAGTCCCCAGAACTACAATTACATCTTTTGCTCCTCTGGTCAAAACAAGTTCATTTACCCCTTTTGCCAATTCAACTCCTTCTTTTACAGTTGTATTGCATTTCCAGTTTCCGGCTACAATTTTTTTTCTCATTATATTGTCCTTTTAAAAAATTATGAATTAAACGCTTAATTGGTATTTCTGAGCAACAAAGATAAAACTTAAAGACAAAGTCTGAAATTTGCCATTACTCTAAATCATCGATTTAACTTTTTATTCATTTCGGACCGGATGATGGCATCCGTTTCTTCCGGTTTTGGAAAATCGTTGTAGTGCCATTTTCCAACGATAGTCCCTTTTTTCAGAAGAATAAGACCAGGATTTGAGCGTATAATAGTTTTTAAGGTAATCTGATCTGCAAACATTATTTCGTAAGCTGGATGGTTTTTGTCCTGATATTTTTTTAAAGCAGCACCTGTCGTTGAAGTAAGTCCAATAAAATTGTACCCTTTGCCGATTGCCCAACCAGCCAATGAATTCAATTCTTGCTGCTTTTTAGCCAATGATTTTTCAAGATCATACGCAATTACAATAAATGTAAACAGCGTATCCTGAAGATAACGATCTGTAACAATTTCTTTGCCTGCAGTTTGTATCGAAAAATCATGAATAGGAGGTTTATAGCCTTGTTTTAAGAGTATTGGAGGATCCATTTTTTCAAATTTCCAGTTGATAGTGTCCTGCCATGGAAAATCACTGTCGCTGAATTTTTTAACTTCATTGGACTTAACGTTGCGATAATAATAGATATTCTGGTAAACATCGGTTTGCGCTCCATCAGGTATCCGCATTCCTTCGGGTATGTTAGCGCCAATTTTATAAGGTCTGAAATCCAAAACCGGCTCATGGCGATACGAATAGTAAACAGTTAATATGTAAAATGAAAGTAGGACAGAGAACAGAATTTTGCGGTATTTTTCTTTATAAACAAAAAGCAATTCTTTTCTATTGATAAATAAAAGAATTGTCAGGAAAATCAGTGCAACGTTTTTATAAAAGGTTTGCCAGTTCGAGATAACCAGAGCATCACCAAAACAACCGCAGTCGGTCACCGGGTTTTTTAATGCGATGTAAAGGGTTAGCGGTGTGAAGAAAAGCATAAATGCAAAAGCAAGCTTTGTCGATAGCCTGATCATAATACCGGTAATAAGCGTAATTCCAACTGCGAACTCTGCTATCGGGAGTAAATATGAGCCTGGAACAGATAAGAAATCGAGTGCATTAAGACGAAGTGCCTCTAAGTAATCATTCAGCTTGTATTGCAGTCCGGCCGGGTCAATTCCTTTTACGAATCCGGAAAAAATAAATAAAATACCGACCAGCCATCTGGCTGAAATAAGCAGCTTCTGCCTCATATTATTCAAATTCAAGTTTGATAAGTCCAAAAATGGCGTAGTTGATCATATCAAGGTAATTGGCATCTACACCTTCCGAAATAATTGTTTTACCTTTATTATCTTCAATTTGTTTGGTTCTTTTTATCTTCATTAAAATGAGATCAGTATAAGAGCTTATCCTCATTTGCCGCCATGCTTCGCCGTAGTCGTGATTTTTATCCATCATCAAATGCTTGGCTTTCATTAGATTGCTCATGTATTTCTGTTCGGCAATGTCAGCAGGAAGTTCTTCTTCCGAAGAACCTAACTCAAGCTGGATTAAAGCCATAGCGCAGTAATTAATAATCCCGATAAATTCGGATCTGGCATCCTCTTCTATTTTTGCGATGCCTTTCTCTTCAATACTCCTGATTCTCTGAGCTTTAATATATATCTGATCGGTCATTGATTTTGATCTGAGAATACGCCATGCCGTGCCGTAATCTTTCATTTTGTTTACGAATACTTCGCGACAAATTCCGATAACATGATCAAATTGCTGATTTGTTTTATCCATAATTTTCAATTGAACTATAAAAGTATTAAAAATTAGGGAATGGATGTGACATTTATTCTTAAATTTGTAATAAATCAACCTGTAACTACAGAGATTAATTCTGTTTATTAATCTGATAATTAGTGTCATGAAGGGCTTAGTTACCCTTTGGTCAATAGTTGAAAAATTTTAAAATGTTATTCGGTAAAAACGATAAAAGCTTTTATAAGAAAAAGAGCACCCTTAATCTTAACGGGAACCTGATCAATTTAAGCACTCCTGTTGTGATGGGAATACTAAATGTAACACCCGATTCCTTCCACGATGGTGGTTGCTATACAACAGAAAAGGAAGTTGTAAAACGCGCATCACAAATAATAGAACAAGGTGGCTGTTTTATTGATATCGGCGCCATGTCAACACGACCAGGAGCGAAGGAGATTTCTCTGCAGGAAGAGCTCGGTCGGCTAAAACCTGCTGTATTGGCAATCAGGAGGGAGTTTCCGGAAGCCTCATTGTCAATTGATACTTATCGCTCCGAAATTATTGAAATCCTGTTTAATGAAATAGGCGACTTCCTTGTCAATGATATTTCAGGCGGAACTTTTGATGACGGAATGTTTGAAAAAGTGGCAGCCTTCCATCTGCCTTATATCCTGATGCATACAAAGGGAAAGAGTGAAACAATGCAGAACCGGCCCGAATATGGCGATGTTGTAAAAGAGATTATTTTGTTTTTATCCGCTCAGGTACAACGATTAAAACTTTTGGGAGTTAATGATATTATCATCGATCCGGGCTTTGGATTTGGTAAAACAGCCGTTCATAATTATGAATTATTGAACCGTTTAGATGCGTTTAAAATATTCGAGTTACCAATAATAGTGGGTCTTTCTCGCAAGGCTATGATATGGAAAGAGCTTGGTGTTTCGCCTGCTGAAAGTCTAAATGGCACAACAGTACTCAATACTTTGGCTCTGGCAGGAGGATGTGATATATTAAGGGTTCATGACGTAAAGGAGGCTGTTGAAACAATAAGATTAGTGGCTAAAATTAAACAAAGTTCTAAATGATCGATTTATTCATACAAGTAAGGTTTCTGGATATAATTGATATATTGCTTGTTGCAATAATTTTCTATGAGATCTATCATCTTGTGAAAGGAACTGTCGCTTTCAATATTTTCATGGGTATATTCATCATTTTTATTGTTTGGTTAGTTGTGAAATCCCTGAAAATGGAGTTGTTAGGTTCTATATTAGGACAGCTTTTCGGTGTTGGCGCCATTGCTATTATTATTGTATTCCAGCAGGAGGTTCGAAGATTTTTATTGATGCTGGGAAGCCGTTACCGTTCTAACCGACGGTTTTCATTGCAAAATTTGTTTTCGAATCAGTTTAAATTGACTTCGGAAGCTAGTTTGCTGGCTATTGTTGATGCATGCAGGCAGATGTCAGAAAATCGTACAGGAGCGTTAATTGTTCTTGCCCGTGAAAGTGAATTGAGAGAGTACGCCGAAACGGGAGAAAACATTGATGCAGAGATCACATCTGAACTTATTAAAAGTATATTTTTTAAAAACTCGCCTCTTCACGATGGTGCGGTGATTATTGGTCTCAACCGGATTAAATCTGCAAGATGTATTTTACCATTATCCCAAAAACTGGAGCTTAATCCTGTACTTGGTTTACGGCATCGCGCTGCAATTGGTGTTTCGGAGCAAACTGATGCTTTTGTGATTATTGTAAGCGAAGAAACGGGGCATATTTCAACCTCGAGCAACGGAGAGCTTCTGGATGATGTTTCAGCCGATGAGCTCTTTAAAATCCTCGAATCAAGCCATAATTAAGCACTAAAAATAAAAGAGGGCATCTCAATTTTACTTTTGAGACACCCACTTAGTATTTTTCAATACCTATTGACCACTGACCATTAACCCATTGATCATTGCTAATTTCCCATTATTCGTATGCTTGAGTATGAACGTTTTTCATTGATCTTCCTGAAGGATCGGCATTGTTGCGGAATGATGCATCCCAGGCAAGCGCTTCCGGCGTACTGCAAGCGATCGAAGGTACGGAGGGCACGCATGAGGCTGCCGCATCCGAAGGAAAATGTTCAGTAAAAATAGAACGGTAAAAATACTCCTCTTTCGACATTGGGGTATTAATTGGATATCGGAATTTGGCGTTGGCCATTTGCTCATCAGTGACTTTTTCAGCTGTTAGCGCCTTCAGCGAATCAATCCAATTGTATCCAACACCGTCGGAGAATTGTTCCTTCTGCCTCCACACAACACTCTCAGGCAAGTATTCCTCAAATGCTTTACGCAGGATCCATTTTTCCATTTTCCCGTTTTTAGCCATTTTGTCTTCAGGATTCAGTCGCATGGCAACATCCATAAATTCTTTGTCGAGAAATGGTACTCTACCTTCCACGCCCCAGGCAGCCAGCGATTTATTTGCTCTTAGACAGTCGTAAAGATGTAATTTGCTTATTTTCCGAACGGTCTCTTCATGAAAAGAAAAAGCGTCGGGAGCCTTATGGAAATAGAGGTAGCCTCCGAAAAGTTCATCCGCACCTTCTCCCGACAACACCATTTTAACCCCTACGGATTTGATTACACGGGATAAAAGATACATGGGAGTTGATGCCCTTACGGTTGTAACATCGTATGTTTCAAGATGATATATTACATCTCGCAATGCATCCAGACCTTCTTGAACTGTAAAATGAACCTGATGATGAATTGTGCCGATATGATCTGCTACTTTTTGAGCGGCAGCTAAGTCAGGCGATCCGATTAGCCCCACTGCAAAAGAATGAAGCTGAGGCCACCAGGCGACCTGCTTATTATCACTCTCAACGCGTTTGCCGGCATATTTTTTTGCAATTGCTGAGATAACCGATGAATCAAGTCCTCCTGAAAGAAGTACTCCATAGGGTACGTCAGACATTAATTGACGATGCACTGCATCTTCCAGCGCTTTTCTTAAAACATCAATATCAGATACATTGTCTTTTACAACATTATAATCAGTCCAGTCGCGGGCGTACCATTTTTTCATAACACCATCTTTGCTGTACAGATAATGTCCCGGCAGAAATTCTTCAATTTTTTTGCAGGTTCCTTCCAGCGCTTTTAATTCGGATGCGAAATAGATGTTCCCATAGGAATCCGATCCCATATAAAGCGGTATGATTCCAATATGGTCACGTGCAACAAGATAACAATCATTCTCTTCATCGTACAAAACGAACGCAAATATTCCGTTAAGGTCTTCGAGGAAATCAATTCCTTTTTCGCGGTAAAGAGCCAGAATAATTTCACAATCTGATTCTGTCTGAAATTCATAATGGTCTTCAAGGGGTTTACGCAGCTCGCGGTGATTATAAATCTCTCCGTTAACGCCAAGAATAAGCTTCTTATCCTTACTATAAAGAGGCTGTCCGCCAGACCAGGGGTCAACAATTGCCAGTCTTTCATGCGCAATAATGGCTTTAGTTCCGCAATAAACGCCTGACCAGTCTGGTCCGCGATGGCGAATACTTTTTGACATATTGAGAACCTGAGTCCTCAAATCCTCTGCTTTTACCTTTAAATCAAATACTCCAACAATACCACACATATTATATACTGATTAAACCGTTTTGTTTATAACCTGTCAAAAGGAACGAATAATTGGTCGCCAAAAATACAAAAATCTTTTAAAGAATGCATAATTGTGACAAAAAGGTAAATGAAATTCACTCCTTCTTTTTTAAGGCCTCCTTAATTTTTTTCCAGATGCTTGGTTTTGGTTCCTCTTTCTTTATATCGGATTCCTTTTCGGACTCTTTTCTGTTATCCTGACGTTCGGCTTTGCGTTCAGCCTTTTTATTAGCGTCTCCACTAAAAATATTCCAGAAATTTGATTTTCTTTTTTCCTTGTAAGTTTCTGTAAAATGCGGAATATCAAGCATTGCAAGAGTCGATTCGTCTAATGCCGGAAAAACGTGGTTCTTATAATCTCTGAAAGCCGGATCACGGTAGAGCTTATTAAAAAATTTTCCAACCACAGGAAGAGCAGTATATCCGCCTCTGCCCAAAGCGATATTCCGGAAGTGGATAGACGGTTCTTCGCCTCCCACCCAACACCCTGTTACCAGATCCGGAGTGTACCCCATAAACCACCCATCTGCAAAATTTTGAGTTGTACCGGTCTTTCCGGCAAAGGCCCCTTCAACTTTATAGAGTGATCTGATTTCAGCTGCCGTACCTTCATTGGCCACTGCTTCAAGATAATGGGTGATAATCTTTGCAGTCTCGGGCGACAATGCTTCCTGCTGGTCGTTGTCCGGAATAAATTTTTTTAATATCTTCCCATTTCCATCTTCAATCCGGACAAGGTAATTCGCATTCACTGTTTTACCCAGATTATCCAGACAAGCATAAGCCTGAGCAAGCTGAAGCAATGAAATATCCGCAACTCCGAGGGCGAGGGAAGGGACCTCAGGAAGAGCTGCTTTAATTCCCATTTTATGCGCGAGAGTGATTGCCTCTGAAATGCCTGAGTCCATTAAAACCTGCACGGAAACGGTATTGACTGATTTACAAAGTGCTCCTTCTAATGAATAGTATCCCCCATATTCGTTGTTTGAGTTACCGGGCGACCAATCCTGGTATTCAGAATAGGTTGTTTTTTTGTTAGGATAATATTTATCCGGCGAAAGTCCGTGCTCAAGTGCAGAAGCATAAATGACCGGTTTGAAAGTCGATCCGACCTGACGGGCTGCCAACACATGATCATACTGGAAATACCTAAAATCATTTCCACCAATCCAAACTTTGATATCTCCGGATTTTGGCTCAATGGCGATAAATCCGCATTGAAGTAGTTTTAGCGCATATCTTACAGAATCAGTCGGGGTGATCTTTACCTGCTTCTCGCCGTCCCACGAGAATATTTTCATGTTTACAGGCACC
Organism: Mariniphaga sp.; assembly: GCA_037133495.1. Lineage (GTDB taxonomy): Bacteria > Bacteroidota > Bacteroidia > Bacteroidales > Prolixibacteraceae > JAAFHB01. Next base: position 12,389 of record JBAXOA010000073.1, read on the forward strand.
TTGAATGCGGCAGTGATTTCTGCCTGTGATTTTCCGGTTTCTTTCATTTTGCGGTATCGTTCCGACCGTTTCATTGCCCTCAGCACAATGGCATTATTTTTACCCCACGGATCTTTTCCTTCCCAATGTTTTTCGAAGGTAGCCTGCAGCTCCTTCATCTTTTCCTGCATGGCCATCTCTGCGTAGCGCTGCATCCGAAAATCGATGGTGGTTACAATTTTTATTCCATCTGTATATAGATTATAAGGATTACCATCTGCCTTGGTGTTTTCTGAACACCACTCCTCAAGCTGTGGTCTGATCAGTTCTCTGAAATAGGCACCTGGCCCTGTATTGTAAACCAGAAAATTATATTTTAATCCTAACGGTTCACTGCTGTATATTTTGGCTTGTTCTGGCGTAATGTACTTGTTTTTAGTCATTTGTGAAATAACAGTATTTCTTCTCTGAAGGGAATGTTCCGGATTTGTTCGGGGATTGTAATAATTATTTGCTTTCAGCATCCCAACCAGCGTTGCAGCTTGCGGCACAGTCAGCTTGATTGGACGGACACTGAAAAAACGCTCTGCAGCCAATTCAATGCCAAAAGTATTTTCGCCGAACGGGACAGTATTCAGGTATAAAGTAAGGATTTCCTGTTTCGAATAGAGCCGTTCGAGCCGGTAGGCAATAATTGATTCTCTAATTTTGCTCACTGGTATTGTCAATGGCCCGTAGTTTTTTCGGCCGAAAATATTCTTTGCAATCTGCTGCGATAGGGTAGACCCCCCGCCAGAGCTGCGGTCTACCAAAAAAAACGTTTTCACAACAACCCTTAACAACGCCCATTCATCAATTCCGCGGTGCTCGTAAAATCTGCTGTCTTCGGTTGCAATCAACGCATTAATCAGATTGGGTGAGATTTCTTTGAAGTTAACATTGCTGCGATTCTCAGTATAATATCGGCCAAGTAATTTATTATCTTTGGAATAGACTTCAGATGCTACAGGTTCTTTGATTTTAATAAGGGTATTCGAATCAGGTAACTGTCCGAATGTTCCGATGTACACAAGTGCGAAGAGGGTTAAGAGGAGAAATAATCCAAATAAAGCAAGTTTTAATCCCCACATCAGAACTCTTTTGAACCACGATTGTTTAGAAATTGATGACAGTCCGGCAAAGAAACCCTTTGAACGTTTCTTTTTTTCGGAACCTTTATTTTTTTTAACTGCCATATTTTGAATTGTATAAGATCTGTTCAACTCTGCTAAAAACACGTGCATTATGAAAATTGCCATCGCCGGAAGTACCGGCTTTATTGGAAAACAGCTATCGGATTATTTATTAAAAACAGATCATGAACTAATTGTGATTTCACGCGGCGACTTTGCAGCCGGAAGGAATCATTTGTCAAAAATAATCAATTCTGCCGACGTTATCATCAATCTTGCCGGAGCATCAGTTTTGCAAAGATGGAATAATAGAAATAAAAAGCTTATTCTTTCGAGCAGGGTTGATACAACTCGATTATTGGTTGAAGCAGTTCTTGAATCTAATTCAACAAATAGCATCAAAGTTTTTATTAATGCTTCTGCCATAGGCATATACCAAAATTCAGGTGTTCATGATGAATTTTTATCTGCACTCGGTTCCAATTTTCTGGCTGCTGTTTGTAAAGCATGGGAAGCAGAAACAGTATCTTTAGGCGCAACGGATTTAAGATTGTGTACCATACGGATCGGTGTCGTTTTGGGAACCAGCGGAGGCTCACTCGGAAAGATGCTGCCATTGTTTAAGATCGGAATTGGCGGGAAAATTGCTTCAGGAAGGCAGGCATTTTCCTTTATTCATATCATGGATTTTTGCAGAGCCATCGATCATTTAATTTCCAACAATGAAAGTTCGGGAATTTATAACCTGGTTGCTCCTGAGCCAGCCACAAATCAACTATTCACCAATACCTTGGCTGCCTTTTTACATCGTCCGGCGATTTTAAAAGTTCCTGCATTTGCGCTGAAATTGTTATATGGAGAGGCTTCGGAGATGCTTACCGAGGGAGCGACAGTGATCCCTTCGCGGTTGATGAAAGAAGGATTCCAATTCCGGTTTCCATCTATCCCGGCAGCACTTGAAGATCTTGTTCAAAAATAATCAACAGCATAGTTATCCGAAAGATTCGAAAACCAGTGATTCAGAAATTCCGTATTTTATGAATAAAGATTGTCAGGGAGCAAAAATGCCTCCTATCTACATTGTTTCAGGCGGGAAAGGTTTGGCAGGCGACGCTTTGGTTCAGTCGGTTTTGATTCAGTTTCCGGATAATAGACTTCCGGTAATTGTAGTTCCCGATGTTTTAAATCAGCAGAAAATAGATGAAGTTATTGCTAGGGCTCTGGAAACCAATGGGGTTATTGTTCATACAATGGTTGATCCGGAAGTAAGAAAGATGCTGATTAAGTCGTGTGATCAACAACGGGTTAACCATATTGATCTGGTTGGCAATCTATCTGATTATTTATCTGAATTATTGAATATTCAACCCATAAGTAAGCCCGGTTTGTACAGGTTAAGCAATATCGCCTATTTTAAACGTGTTGAAGCGATTGATTTTACGCTAAAAGTCGATGACGGACAAAATCCTGAAAAGATAACTCATGCGGATATTGTCCTGACAGGAGTATCGCGAACGGGAAAAACACCGCTAAGTGTTTACCTTGCTATGTTTGGGTGGAAAGTCGCAAATGTGCCACTTATTCCGGGTATTGAGCCTCCGGAAGGATTGTTTACGGCCGATCCGGGAAGAGTATTTGGTCTGAATATTTCACTTGTTTATTTGATTGCGCAGCGGGCAAACCGGGTGAAAAGCCTTCATCTTGATGAAGATGCCGACTATATTAATAAACGAAAGGTGGCGGAGGAGTTGATGTATGCCCGCAGAATTTTTGAAAAGGGAGGGTTTACAGAAATTCAGATCACCAATAAACCCATAGAATCATCTGCTAATGAAATACTTAGCATTCTGACTGCCCGTTATAACCGCGAAAAATGGAGAAAAGAAGAAGAAGGAATATCCTGAACTTGACTCCTGTTCCCGGATCTTAAAATATTCAGCATGAATTAATTGCCCAATTGATACAGCAATCGTTTCAGTTCTATTTCAGCAATTTTTGCTGCATAATTTAGATTAATCAAAAGATAACCGGAATTTTCGTAGCTCGCCTGTGCCGCTTTTACCTCAAGTATTGTTGCCTGATTTACTTTGAACCGTTCCATGACCACCTTTATCAGTTTTCCGGATAATTCAACTGAATTTTCCTGTGAATTAAGCTGTTGCAAAGTTGCACTGTATGACTGGTATGTCTTAACGGCATCGGCTGTAAGCAGATTGAGAAGATTTTCTTGTTGCAATTTAGCATTATCAACATTAAACAAAGCTGTTTTCTTTTGAATTCTGTATGCATTGCCGTTGTATATCGGCACTTGCAAAGCGAGACCGGCGAATGGACCATAATTCATATTCATCAGCGTTAATCCTGCCGCACTTTGGTTGCGATTAAAATTAACTCCTGTATTTAGCCGAAGTGCAGGGTAGCGCAGAGCAGACACTTCTTTTACCACCTGCTCGGTTATTTTGATTTGTTGTTCAGCTGAGAGGTATTGCGGATTTTTTTGAAGGCTGGACAAAATTACATTTAATTGCAAGGATTTATCTATTACAATACTATCCTTAACAGAGTATGAAAAATAATTCTTAATACTCATCAACTGCAGAAGATCAGTTTTTGCCTGATCAACTATCAGCTGCTGGGTCCGGAAGTTTTGTTTGATAGAATTTACATCAATCAATGCCTGCAAATAATCGGCATCATTGGCCATTCCAACCTTTTTTCGTTCCGTAACTATTTCCAGTTTATTTTGCGACACATCCAATGAAGTTTGGATAATTTTCAAGTATTCAAGCTGTCGCACAATGTCGTAATATTTTGCCATTACCAAAGCAATACTATTCTGAATAAGAAGATTAAACTGAAGCTGGCTTTGCTTTTGCAAATGATCAAGACGTGTTTTAGTAGCGATGACTTTAAATCCGTTGAAAAGAAGTATCCCTGCAGTCAAGTTGGAAGTCAGGTTATTCCCGGCTGCACTATTCTTTTGAATTTCAACACCGCTGTTTAGTTTTTGAAGTACTTTGGTAACGGATTCATTGTCGGATACTCCGGCATTGATTCCAGGAAGTCCGCCAGCAACTCCGTATGTATTATTGATTTTACTTATCTCAACATTATTGGCTGCTATCTGGATATCAAAATTATTTTTCAATGTTGTATCGATGGCACTCTTCAGCGTGAATGAAGTCTGAGCCACTGTAAAAAGTGGCAGTACAACGACCAGGAGCGAATAGAACAGCTTCATTTATTTTTTATTTAAACTGATTATCAATTTCTTCCTGGCTTTTGTGTTTTCCTGAGACAAATGTATAGATAGCCGGAATTACAAATAAGGTAAGGATAAGCGAAAATAAGATCCCACCAACAATAACGATACCGAGAGGAACACGGCTTGAAGCAGCTTCTCCCAGGCTCAGTGCAATTGGCAGCGCCCCAAGGGAAGTTGCCAGACTGGTCATCAGAATAGGGCGTAGTCGTTGTGTTGAAGCCTCAATGACCGATTCAATCTTTGATAATCCGAGTGCCCGCTTTTTATTGGCAAACTCTACAATAAGGATACCATTTTTTGTTACCAGTCCGATCAGCGTGATCATCCCGATTTCAGAAAAAATATTGAGTGTTTGATTGAATATCAGCAAACATAAGACTGCACCTGCAATTGCAAGCGGAACAGTAAGCATAATAATAAAAGGATCCTTGAAACTCTCAAACTGAGCTGCCAAAACCAGGTAAATAAGCAATAGTGCCAGTATAAAAGCAAAACCAATATTGGAAGAACTTTCCGCAAAGTCGCGCGAAGGACCACTTAAAGAGGTTTGAAAGCTCTCGTCCAGCAAGTTTTGACCGATGTTTTGCATAGCAGTAACGCCATCTCCAATCGTTTTTCCTTCAGCCAGAGAGGCAGAAATTGTTGCGGATTTGTACCGGTTGAAATGATATAGCGACGGAGGATTTGCATTGGTTGTCATTTCCAAAACTTCTGATAATGCAATATTGTCACCAAGATTATTTCGCACATACAACTTTGTGATATCTGTCGGTTGCTGTCTGTCCTTTAATCCAACCTGACTGATAACCTGATATTGACGGCCATTCATAATAAAATAGGCAAGTCGTCGCCCACTAAAGGCACTCTGTAAAACACCCGCTATGTCAGAAACAGTAAGACCTAATTCCCGTGCTTTGATTCGGTTAATAATAATGTCAACTTCCGGTTTATTGAACTTTAAGTTTACATCTACATTTTGGAATGTCTTTTCAACTCTAGCAGCATCAAGAAACTTGGGTATTACTGATTTTAATTTCTCGTAATCCAAATTTTGAATTACGTATTGTACAGGTAATGAGCCTCTTGATCCAAGTCCGACAGAAATAGTTTGCTCTTCAACAGGAAATATGCGCAGATTATTGTATCGCATTACTTTTTTTGCCAATTCCTTAGCGAGCATGCTTTGCGTTTTGTTCCGCTCCGAAGCCGGTGATAAGCCAAGTCTTCCGCTTCCGCCATTCATTCCTGAATTACCAAATCCCGGTATGGAAACGAACGAAAATTTTCTTTCAGGAACGGAATCAATCAAAAAATTTGCAAAGTCTTTGGATGCATTGGTCATATAGGAATAGCTGGAACCTTCGGGTCCGGTGATCTGAAATCTCAAACTCCCTTTATCTTCAAGTGGAGCTATTTCACTCTGAAGGTTTCTCCCAACAAAAAAGGTGATGAAAATACAGATCACCACAATTATCCAGGCAGTTTTTCTGACTTTAATAAATTTCTGAAGCCAATTTCTATAACCGTTCTCCATCCCGGTAAAGAATGGCTCGGTGCTGCGGTAAAACCATCCATGTTGCGCATGTGGTTTATTCAGATAAACATTCAGTACTGGTGTAATGGTTAATGAAACAAAGGCAGAAATCATTACTGCCGAAGCTACAACAACCGCAAATTCTCTGAAAAGACTCCCCACAAAACCCTGGAGAAACAAGACAGGCAAGAACACAATTGCCAATGTAATTGAGGTCGAGATTACTGCAAAAAATATCTCCTTACTTCCTTCAAGGGCAGCTCTTCGGATTGGCATCCCTTTTTCAAATTTTCGGAATATGTTTTCTGTAACAACAATACCGTCATCAACCACCAATCCTGTTGCCAGAATAATCCCCAGCAGCGAAAGGATGTTGATAGAATATCCTGCCATATACATCACAAAAAATGTGGCAATCAGGGAGATTGGAATATCAATAAGTGGTCGGATGGCAATCAGCCAGTTCCTGAAAAAACCAAATATGACAAGGATTACCAGAAGAAAAGCAATCAACAAGGTTTGCTTTACCTCAGACAGAGATTTACGGACATTGGTTGTGTTATCAATTAGTGTAGTAAACTGAATATCGTTTTTTTGCGATTTCTTAATCTCCTCCAGCCGACGGTTAAATTCATCAGAAATATTGATGTAGTTGGCGCCAGGCTGTGGTGTAATAGCCAAGCCTACAGCGCTTACGCCATTTAATTTCCAGCTTTGTTCATCCTGTTCCGGACCGATCTCAACCTTAGCTACGTCACTTAACCGGACTATTCCTTTACTATCTTCCCGAATAATAAGATCTTCGAAATCTTTCTCAGTGGTAAGTCGACCCAGTGCCCTTATCGTCATTTCTGTATTGTTACCATAGATCTTACCTGACGGAACTTCTACATTCTCCTTGCTTAATACCGATGAAATATCATTAAAAGCGAGATTATACGCATTGAGCTTGTCAGGATCGATCCATAATCGCATTGCAGGCCTTTTCTGACCAACAATATTCACGCCACTTACCTCAGGTATGGTTTGAAACTTGTTCTGTAATACGTTCTCAGCATAATCACTCAACTCAAGTAATCCTTTACTCTGGCTCTGTACTGCCATAAGGATAATAAAATCGCTGTTGGCATCTGCCTTGGTAACTACCGGTGGCGAATCAATGTCTTGCGGCAGATTGCGCACCGCCTGACTCACTTTGTCGCGAACGTCATTTGCTGCAGCTTCGAGGTTGGAGCTAAGGTTGAATTCGACACTGATATTGCTATTTCCAACCGAACTGGAAGAAGTAATGGTCCGGATACCCGGAATACCGTTAATTGATTTTTCAAGAGGTTCAGTAATCTGACTTTCAATGATATCTGAGTTAGCGCCAGCGTAAGAGGTTCTGACGGTAATAACCGGAGGGTCGATAGCCGGATAATCACGTATTCCCAGAAAATTGAAGCCGATCACCCCAAAAAGGATGAGTGCCAGACTCATTACAGTAGCAAGTACAGGTCTTCTAAGCGATAGTTCGGAAATATTCATGCGCTAATTATTTATTCAGCTCTGATGCTGTTGTTACTCGTTTAACTTTAACAAATGCATCCGGGCGAACATATAGCATACCACTTACTACGATACTGTCTCCTTCATTTACTCCCTTTGCAATCTCAACCAGACCGGCATTTCTGGTTCCGGTTTCAACAGCGGTGAAAACCGCCTTGTTATTTTTAATGATGACTACCTGGTTCGTATAGGCTTCAGGAACGATCGAATTTGTTGGTACGGTAATTACTTTTCGGTTTTGTTCCAACAGCACTTTGACAAATGCTCCTGGCTGAATATGACCTTCAGTCAGATAGGCTCTGACCTTAATGTTGCGTGTTGCCGAATTGATCTGAGGCTCAATAGCAGCAATTACAGCTGTCAAAAGTTTGCCGATCCCACTGGCTTGCACACTTATTTGATTCCCGTTTTGGATATGATCGGTATAAGTTTCAGGAACAGCAAAATCAATTTTAACCTTATCTGTTTGATGCAGTGTTCCAATCAGGATGGCAGGAGTAACATAAGCGCCCGGACTAACCTGACGTAAGCCAAGCTGTCCGGCAAAAGGTGCTCTGATTATTGTCTTATCTAATTGGGCATCAATAATTTTTATATTTGCTTTGTAAGTGTTAACCTGACTTAAAGCAGCATCATAATCTGCCTGATTCACGCCATTTATCCTGAGCAGATCTCCAAGCCGTTTTTCTGTCTTTTTTGCAAGATCCAGCTGTGTTTTAAATTGCTCCTTTTGTGCCTGCAAGTCAGCATCATTTATTCTTGCCAATATTGTTCCGGCTTTTACCAAACCGCCGTCCGGAATATTCAGATAGATAAGTCGACCACTCACTTCAGGATGAAGCTCGATCATTTCATTAGATAAGACAGTGCCATTAACTTCAAGATTGCTTACAAAATCTGCTTTATCGGCAATTATTACATCTACTGATACTGACATCCTTTCTCTTGAAGGTTGTTCTTTGGTTTTTGTCTGACACGAAATAAGCAAAGACAATAACGTCAACGCACCTATTGATTTTATTCCATTCATATTTTGGTGTTATTTTTCATTTTTGAGAACGTTGGTAAATATAGCTTAAAATTCAAAATATAGACAATCGAATTTAGGAATGGTTTAATGCGCTAACTTTTCATAAGTTTGCTGAAAAAAATGAAAAGAATTCTATTGTTGTCACTTTTGATCACCTGTTTCCCTTGGTTTAATTCAAATGCGCAATTAATTTTAGAGGATCAGAAAAAATCAGAAAAATCTATTGTTGAAGTTGGTTTAGATTATAGCTCTAATTCCGGAGATTATGGTATATTCAACAGTTTTTCAGCTCAGTCAAATACCATACCCTCAATCAGCTACTATGGCGAAAAGGGGATGAAGCTCTCCTTGTCAGGACTTTTTATTGGAAACAGCAATGCATCCTCTTTATCAAAAGGCTCATCAGAAGTTGACATAACTGGAGGATGGGATTTTAATTTATGGAACAGTGGAATAACTGTTAGCCCTTCTTATAGCCATTTCATCTACTCCACGGGTGCGGCAACATCGAAATCAATTTACTCGGATCAGACAGAACTGGCTTTATCCGGTTCGTTTAATTGGTTCAGACCTTCCTTAACTTCGGATTATTTGCTTGGAGCGAAAAAGGCATTTAATTTTAACGCTTCTTCCGGATTTAATTTTAAGTGGGAAAATATTTTTAAAAAGGGGAATATTTTGGAGTTTGAGCCGGCAGTTAGCGCTAATTACGGCGATCTCTCCTATTCAACCGTGATTGCCAAAAGACTGTTTCAATTTTTATCTCCTTTACGGGCGATTTACGGCGATGCTTTTACTATTCAGCAGCTTGAAGCCAATGGAGCCATTAGAGGTAATAAACCAATTCAAAAACAATTATCGAATTTTAATCCAGCAACAACACTTGGTCAGATTTTTACTTCAGCCAATAAGCCTCAAATTAATTCAATCGATCTTTCTTTTCCTATTACCTATCTGGTGAAAAATATTGCGATAAACTCCGGGCTAAATGTCTCAAAGCCAATGAATGTTCCATCTTTTATAAAGAGCCAAACAATAATCTTCGTTTCGGCTGGCTTTTCTTATGCATTTGGGCTATAAACAGTATTGAAATTATTGAGTATGTATTTGGATCATTATTTTGAAAATTCAGCTCGCAGATGTCCGGACGCTATTGCTATTGAACACGATGAACGAAAATTCACCTATTCTGATTTAGAAGTGAAAGCGAACCGGTTGGCACAATATCTTAGGGCAATGGGTGTTGGGCCTGCTGAAAAGGTGGTAGTTCTGTTACCTCGTTGTGCCGAAGTAATAGTGGTGATGCTGGGTATATTGAAAGCTGGAGGAGCTTATATTCCACTTGATCCAGAGATCCCAGCCGAAAGGGTAAATTTCATTATGGAGGATTCGGGGGCCATGCTTTTGATTACAGCGGATGAGGTCCTGGAACGTCTGGGTTCCCAATTAAAATCAATCCCGCTTTTCAATATAGATATTCAGTTATATAACCTAGCTGAATATTCACCTGTAAAACCAATTGTGGAGAACCGGACTCCTAATGATTTGTGTTATATCATCTACACTTCAGGTACTACGGGCAAACCCAAAGGGGTGATGTTGGAACACCGGAATGTAGCAAACTATATTCGGGGTGCACAACATATCTATCCGATCGATTCATCTTACCGGGCATTACAAGGATTTTCAGTTTCGTTTGATGCCTCTGTTGAAGAGATATGGGTACCGCTTTCCGTTGGTGCAACAGTTGTTGTAGGAACATTTGATATTATGCGGTCCGGAGATCAGTTTGCATCAATATTGAATAAATTGAACATTACATTCCTTTCCTGTGCTCCAACTCTGCTATCGATGGTGAAGGAAGATATCTCTAATCTGAAAATTTTTATTTTTGGAGGAGAGGTATGCACTACAGATCTTGCCCGAAGATGGTGTAAACCC
>JBAXOA010000074.1:0-22829 GCA_037133495.1 Mariniphaga sp.
GTACGATGGTACCGGGAACTGGGATATCATGGCCGGCGGCACCTGGAACAATCAGGGAGCAACTCCGGCACATCATAACCCGTATGATAAAATATATGTTTATGGCTGGGCGACCACCACTGCCTTACCCTCCGGTGCAAATATTACGCTCGACAATGCCGAACAAAATACCAATAGTTTTTACCGGTTAAATACAGCTACTTCAAATGAATTTTTTCTGATCGAAAACCGGCAAAAGCAAAAATTCGACAGCTATATCCCTGGGCATGGCATGGTGATCTATCATGTCGATGAAAACTATATCAGCAGCGCCGGAAATGGAATAAATACAACAAGTCATCAGGGAATGTATCCGGTTTGTGCCAGCGCAACAGTTTTACCACCAATTGGTTATGGCGCTATAAACAGTAGCGGCTTGCCATTCCCCGGTACCGGTAATAAAACGGCTTTCACTGATTTCACTATGCCGAACTCGCTTTCGTGGACAGCAGTTAACACCAACAGGCCGATGACAAACATAATTGAGGACAATATCAACAAGATAGTTTCATTCACCGCACCAACTTTACCGAGTCCTCCGGTAGCTTCATCTGCAAATCAGGCAACCAATATTCTTCAGACAAGCTTCACGGCTAATTGGATTGTTTCAGCCACCGCTACCGGTTATAAATTTGATCTGTCCACCAACAGCAATTTTACAACATTTACAGGTAGCTATAACGATAAGGATGTTGGCAATGTTACCAGTTTGAAAATTACAGGTTTAAATGCAAGAACGCAGTATTACTACAGGGTACGAGCTTATAATATTGGCGGAACAGCAGATAACACAAATATTGTTGCAATCAGGACATTGTCGAATCCCTCTGCTGCCCCGGCCGGGTTGACAACTCTTTCATGTAATAATCTGGTAACGCTGAAATGGCGGAAGAATAAAGATCCTTATGCGGTCCGCTATCGCATATATGCCGGCACCACAAGTAATCCAACGAATATAATTGATTCTACTTCTAACAGTGTGTCAGATACTGTTAAAGTTATTTCGGGACTGACCCATGGCCAGAATTATTTTTTCCGCGTCACAGCGGTGAATGATGATGGGCCGGAAAGTTTATTTAGCAGTCAATCAGCGACTATAATTAAAACGGGAGTGGTTCCTGTAATTAAAATAAAATGGGGTGATGTTTTGATCTGTTCTAATCTTGGTGATTCAATTGATCACTACCAGTGGTTCAAGAGTAATAACGCAATTTTAGATGGAATCAGACAATATTATGCAACCGATAAAAAGCCGGGAGCCTACATGGTGGAAACCATAGATTACGAAGGGTGTAAAAATTCATCCAATATCATATCGGCAGTGGGCACAAAATCACTCACGGTATCTCCTAATCCGGCAGCTGTGAGTTTTGCAGTGAAATTAACAGATACCTCGGGAGGTACTGCCTTGATTAGTATAATAAACGCCTCAGGGGTAAAGGTGATGGAATTTCAGACCGAAAACACCGGCAACGAACTGCTGAAAGAGATCCCTGTGGATAGGTTAAAGTCTGGAATCTATGTTGTTCAGGTACTGCTGAATCATCAGGATCTGTACTCCACAAAAATTGTAGTCATCAAGTAAGCATCCTTATGATAAACCTGCCATTGACATGAAGATGAAAATAAAAACTTTTATTGCACTCCTTTCAGCCATTTTGATCCTGTTCGGTGCTCAATTCAGTGGTTTTTCTCAGGAGGCTGATACCATCACCAGTTGCCGGCCGGGTTTTTATGCCGGATTTAGCTTGGGTGCAGCTCAATCTCATCTGGTGAATGATGGTATTTCAGCTGTTTCAAACCAGATATCAAATCCAATGAATGCTCTCTCCGGATCGGCTGAGTTCGGATATTATTTTTCGAAATATTTTGGACTTTCAACCGGAATTGGACTCTCTTCCTGCAATAGCGAAGTGACACTTAATACCTATCAAAGTAATTTTAATGCGGTCGATTCCGAGAGCGAAGCTTATCAAAGGCAGGTTACCGGAACCGGTATCAGGGAGCAGGAAAAAATCACCTTTCTAACGGTTCCGGTATGTTTGAATTTCCGGATACCTCTAAATAAAACAGTAGGATTATTTATGCAAACGGGTGTGGCGATCGCCGTTCCTTTGGTGAAAAATTACATTAGCAGTGGAATATTCAGCTACAAAGGATATTATCCGGCCTATAATGTCCTTCTCGAAAATCTGCCTGCTTATGGTTTTCCAGCTAATGTCAACAGTGTCACAAAAGGCAGGCTAGAGCTTAAACCGGTTAACGTTAATGCGGTTGTCAATGCTGGATTCGATTTTTTTGTTCAGAAAAAGATTCAATTTGCTTTGGCTGTATCTTATAATCAGTCACTTTCAACAATTTCGGCCTATACATCACCGGATAAATTCCAGCTCTCGTCGGATGCAGGTCAGATAAACAGCCTTATTGGCGCGAGCACAAAGTCAACAGCTCAGTCGATTGGAATGAATCTCACGCTTCGTTATTTTTTTTGACTCAGGTACTCCATTTCAAGAAAATATGTCATAAATTTGTATATAAAACAGTGGTATTTGACACTCATCTGCCGATGGTAACGGATTGTGAATGAATTAAATAAATTGTAAATAATCAATTTTACAGATTTTGTAAGCAATGTCTGACGCCGAGAATAAACTCCGGATTGAAAACGAGGAACTTCGCCTGCGCCTAAGTGAGGCGGAGGAAGCACTTCGTGCACAGAATTTATCGAATAATATCATCGAAAATAGTCCAAATGCACTTTGTGTTACCGATGAGCACGGAACTCTCATCCGAATGAATCAGGCGTGCCGGAATCTTTTTCGCCTGCAAGACATTGATGTGATAGGCAAGTATAATATTTTAGATAACAGTTACAATGAAGAAATAGTCCTTCTGCCGATAATCAGGGATGTGTACGAGAAAGGGTTCACGGCCCGTTTTGTCACTTCAATTGATACTGCTTCCCTTAAATCGATTGAACCCAGGCAGAACATAAAGGTTGATGTGGATGTGAGCTTGTCTCCAATTTTTGAGCCAAACGGGAAGGTTAAAAATGTTGTCATTCAGCTTATTGACATTTCGGAGCGGGTGAGTGCAGATGAATTTTTGAAAAAATCTGATGATTGGTACAGCAGTTTAGTAATGAATCTTAACGCCGGTGTTGTGGTTCATGCTCCCGATACTTCAATTATCTTAAGTAATCCGAAAGCTTCCGAATTTCTTGGACTAACAGAAGAACAGATGAGAGGAAAACAATCTTTTGATCCTGACTGGAAATTTGTAAATGAAGATAATATTCCGCTGCGTGTTGAAGAATATCCTGCAAACTTAATTGTAAAAACCGGGCATGGATTGGCTAATTTAGTTATTGGTGTCAGTCGGTCAAAAACAAAAGACCCCAGATGGTTTTTGGTCAACGGCATACCCGTTAAAGATAAAAATGATGAGATAAATGAAATAATTATCAGTTTTATCGATATCACTGAGCGCAAGCTTTCGGAACTTGAATTATTCAAGGCGAAGGAAAAGGCTGAACAAAGCGATCGGCTTAAAACAGCATTCCTTGCCAATATGAGCCACGAGATCCGCACCCCAATGAATGGAATCCTAGGTTTTACCAGTTTGCTCAAAGAATCTCACCTAAGTTCAGACGAACAGGAGGAGTACATTCATCTCATTGAAAAAAGCGGAGTGAGGATGCTCAATATTATCAACGACATTATTGATATTTCTAAAATAGAGTCTGGTCAAATGGATTTGTTGATATCAGAAACAGATATAAATGATCGGGAGAAGATCTATGCTATTCTTACTAAACCGGAAGAAACTGCTGTTCAGAACAGCGATTCGCCTAATGAGACGATAAATGAAACAAAGCCTGCAATTTCAGGACTGAAAATACTGATCGCAGAAGATGATAACGATTCTTCGAAATATCTTGAACTGATCACCAAGCGTTTCAGTAAATTAGTCTACAGAGCTGCAACAGGAATTGAAGCAGTAGAGATTTGTCAAAATAACCCTGACATCGATTTGGTACTGATGGATATTAAAATGCCGGTAATGGATGGATATGAGGCGACAAGGCAAATACGGTATTTTAACAGCAACGTTAAAATTATCGCACAAACGGCCTACGCATTGCATGGCGACTATGAAAAGGCACTGGAAGCGGGATGTAATGATTATACCACAAAACCAATAAATAAGGATCATTTAATAACTCTGATACAGAGGCACTTCCTTGATATGGCGAGCTGAATAATGGTCTTGCCTCATGATCATTGATTTTGGGTAAGCCACACCTGATCTGAAATAATCAATACTAATTACAGCTGCTTTTCAATGCCCGACACCATAACCTTTTTTATATCCAGAGTGCCATAAACCATCTTAACGAAAGGTTTTCCGTCTTTCAATCCTACATTTCCAAAACCTGTTTCAGTCGAGATAAAACTTTTAAAATCGCCGATTTTGGAATCTATCACTAAAATATGATCCACTGCATCGTAGCGTACCCCGGTTAATCCTTGCAGCAATCCGTAGCTCGACATCGCACGGGCATACCAATGTCCGCACTCGTATTCGTCAAATGGATTGCGAATCTGTCCATCATAACGGTCTCGCGCTGTACGGACGATATCAAGCCCTTTTTCTACCTCTCCCATCAGCATTAAATGCGATGCAACCTGGTATTCGATGCCTGTCCATACTTCGTTGCTGTAAACAAATGGCAGTGATAATTTTCCGCCTTTAGGCCAGCTGCACAATAACAGTCCGCCTTCGTTGCCGAGTGCATAAGTGGGTCGCTGAGGATTGGCATGGTTCGCCAGGTCGTGTTTCAGGTTGTATTTATTTTTTTTGATTTTAGTTCAGAGGAAGAACAAATATCAGAAAAAAATAAATCAAAATGCGATAATGAAGGTTTACCGCTCAATAATTTTTGCTCCTCAAAGTCAAACTTGAAATAAGTTACCGGTCTCCAACAAATTTGAAACCGAACGAGAAAATATTTGCGGTTAATCCATCGCTTCTGGTATAGTGGCTAAACTTCAAATTAAGATTTTTGAAACCAAGATGACCGATTTTAAAGGAACTGAAAATATCGGTATAGTCGAATGCCATACTAACCTGCTTGCTGGTGAATTTAGATAAATCATAATCCGAGGTATAGTATTTTTCTGTCGACAGATGCGTCTCGAACGGTGCAAAATAATCAGCCTGATTCTGAATATAATAACGGTATGATGGAGTAAAAGAAACCGACTGACTTAATCTGAAAGGTAGATTAAAATCAAAAGTATTTGCCTTCAATCCCCAGTTATCGATATAATACCGGTAATAGCTTCTTAGCACAAACATTTCATTGATATAATAGTTCAATCTTACTCCAAGCGGTAATTTATAACGAATGGTGGGCATCCTTTCAATATCGTCCGCTAACTGATAAACATGCCGATTGGCGGGAGTTGTATATCTTGCAATATCGGTTGCAGTACCGATGTAATAATTTTGTTTGTCAGCAAAATACATCCGCTGATAGGGCGTTGACAGCATTCCTTCTTGCATGACCAGGTCAAAAAACAGTGCGCCTTGAAATTTTTCAGATAAAATCTGAGAAATAAAAAGAGACATCGTATAGGAATTTCTCCCTTTACTTTCCCATTGCTTAAATCCCGAAGGTAAGTAGGCAGTCGTAATCACTCCTGCCTGATTCATAATGGGTACACCTTTGAAATATCCCTTAGATTGGAAATTTAATCCATTATCCATATATTCTCTTAGCTCTGTCGGATAAATCGGTTTCCAGGTATCAAGATAAACTGACCCTTTAAGTCCGACTTCAGTGTTCTTTTCGTTGAACAATCCTGTAATATTTCCTCCCAGTCCTAACGAGGTATAATCGTATTCTTTTGAAAGTGAAAGATTAGATCCCCAGATAAAATTGCGGGTGTCGGAATTGTGGGTATAATCGGCGTGAATCGCTTTTAAAACATCACTTCGTGAAGCGCCTGTCGATGAAAGCCACGGAGTTCCGATTGTTTTGTAAGTTGTTGGCGAATTAATAATTGTAGTGGTTCCTCCGCCTCTTGAAGCTCCGGTTGCACTGAACAGCGGAGCGCTTTTTAGTGAGGTAGGAACCGACATGAATGGGTTAATATTACTTGAAGATGCTGATGTATAAGCGGATATGCCGACATCGATGGTTAAGATATCATCATCGTTTAAAGGAGTGCTAATCACAATTGTAGGCGTTACATCACTGAGTTTTTCGGTTCCGATTCCACCATTCACGGGTGAATGAACTCCATCCTGGCTATACAGGCTCATCAGAAGATCGATCTCCGTACTTTCGAGAACCCGTTTTTTGTAAACTTTGGTCGAGTCAGCACTCTGAGCATGTGCAAACTTGAATATAATCAATATGCTGAAAACTAATAGTATTGTCCTTTTCATTTCATCCTTTAATTACAACCGCAACCTCCGCCTGTTTTACCTCCATTCGCGCCTGATGCGCCCTCTCTGTAAACCTGGAAATTGCTTTCAAACCGTTCATTTTGATTGGCTGATAATTTCATGTCAGGATCATTCACATATATTTTTTTATATTCCTTAACTGTAGCGCAGGATGTAAGTAAGCCTACAGCAAAGAATAACGCACAAATTTTCTTTTTCATCTTTAAGCTTGATAATTTTCTAGTTCTGATTTGAATGGCAGTCCTTGATTGTTCACTATAAAACAATAGACAGCTAATTTAAAAGTTGGGATTATTTTCCCGATTGATTTATTGAGTGTTGTAATTTTAACCATCAATTTTAATGGAAATATTTTCAAGGCTTAGCGATTTCAAAGGAATGGAGTAATGCGATATAATCTTTGGGATCTAGATTTTTATAACCTGTTGAGCCAAGTATTCTTCCTTTTTTATCAAGTACAAGAACCAAGGGAAATAGTCCTTGTTTGTTATAAATTTCAGCTAGCTTGTCATTTTTCTCCTGCTGTTCTTTTGGTAAGGCATTCGCCTTTTTTTTCGGAAAATCAGCCCGCAATAAAATAAAATGTGCCTTTGAATATTCTTTAAAATCGGGTGACTCCCAAATGGTTTTTTCAAGTTTCATGCATGGAATACACCAATCGGATCCCGAAAATGTAAGCACGATATTTTTTCCCTCTTTTTCCGCTTTAGCTTTGGCGATTTCAATGCTGTTTTCCCAATTTTGAGCCGAGACAAAAGCTGCAATACAAAATAACATTACAGTAATAAAGCTTCTTTTCATCAGAAGATAATTTGTTTTTTAATTGCCTGATGGAACACCTGACTTATCTTCATTCGTGTTTGCGAAGCGCAGATTCATGGGTGTTTCATTTTATGCAACTGGTTTAATTTGAAAATTATAATATTGATTATTGTCAATTCGAACGCAAGATTATATATTTTTTTCAAACCGCAGATGCAATTACATGATAAAAATCATCTATATGCATAAAGTTTAACTAAATATGCGTTTTAGTTAAAAAAACTTCACGAATTAAGGAGGCTATTTTTCTTGCCTTGCCCTTCAAAATATTAATTTATTTCTTTGTATTATATTTCCCATTTATTTAATGTATATTCACAACGCTTTATCAATTGGACGCTTAACCTTCATTTTCCGATATGGCTGCTCGTAATCTTTCCTTTATTCTGCTTTTCATTGGCTGCTCCCTTTCTGTTGGAGCACAAAAGTCCACTACCGCTGAACTTTTCAAATCTTCTTTATTTACCGCTGTGAAGACCTTCACCACTGGAGTGGAAGGACCTGCTGTTGACAAATCAGGAAATGTTTATGCAGTAAACTTCATTCATCAGGGTACGATTGGCCGGATTACACCCGAAGGCGTTGCATCTGTTTTTATTGAATTACAGGATGGCAGTATTGGAAATGGAATCCGCTTTGACAGCCATGGAAATATGTTCATTGCAGATTATACAAATCATAATATTTTGAAGTATGAAATGGCCTCAAAAAAACTTGACATTTTTGCTCATGAACCTGTAATGCACCAGCCCAACGATATTGCATTCGACCGAAAGGATCGTATTTATGCCAGTGATCCTGATTTTAATGCCGGCAATGGACGAATATGGAGGATTGACACCGATGGAAAGGTTTCGTTGCTCGATACTCTTCAGGGTGCAACAAATGGAATTGAGGTAAGCATGGATGAAAAAACACTTTATGTGAATGCGGTGCCCAAAGTCTGGGCCTACGACCTTCTTCCGGACGGACGAGTAAAAAATAAACATTTACTGATTGAATTTGCTGATTTCGGTATGGATGGAATGCGTTGCGACATCAAAGGAAATTTGTACATCACCCGTTTTGGCAAAGGAACAGTAGTGAAAGTTTCTCCTGAGGGCAAAGTGCTTCGTGAGATTCTTCTGATTGGGAAAAGACCAACCAATGTTGCATTTGGGGGAAAAGACGGATGCACCGTGTATGTTACACTTCAGGATCAGGGTAACCTTGAAAGTTTTAAGGTGGATTTTCCTGGTCGTGAATGGGAAATAGCTACAAAATAACAGGCTGGATTTATATTAAATAACAATAAAAACGAGCTACCATGAAACGCAGAGACGCTCTTCGAAATTTATCCGTTTGGCCGGTTGCAGGCATTGCCATCGGAAGCGCATTACCTTTTCAGTCAATAATGGCTTCTCCGGTTCCGCCGCCTCCGGCAAAACGAAATCTTTTTAAGGAACTGGGTATTCGAACATTTATCAATGCTGCCGGCACCTATACTTTTATGTCGGGTAGCCTGATGCACGATGAAGTGATAGACGCCATCAGATCGACTGCCGGTGAATTTGCACTGATAGACGAGGTTCAGGATAAAGCAGGGGCAAAAATTGCCGAATTGTGTCACGCGGAAGCAGCTACCGTAACGGCAGGCTGCTGGTCTGCTTTGGTATTGGGAACTGCTGGAGTTCTGACCGGAATGGATTTAAAAAAAGTAGCACAACTTCCTAATCTTAACGGTATTAAATCCGAGGTTCTGGTGCAGAAAACGCACAATAGCGGCTATGTTCACGCGGTCACGAATACGGGGGTTACGATTGTTGAGGTAGTGACTTCTGAAGATGTGGAAAAGGCTGTTAATGAGCGCACTGCGATGATGTGGTTTCTGAATTATGCCGGCCCTGATGGTAAAATATCGGACAAAGAATGGGTGGGTCTTGGCAAGAAACATCATATTCCCACTATGATTGATATGGCCGCGGATGCCACTCCTGTAGAAAATATGTGGAAATTTAATGATATGGGATTTGACCTCGTTTGTGTTTCCGGAGGGAAAGGTATTCGTGGACCTCAAAGCGCGGGAATATTAATGGGTAAAAAAGATTTGATAGCAGCTGCCAGGTTAAATTCGCCTCCGCGCGGAGGGAATATTGGTCGTGGGATGAAAGTAAATAAAGAGGAAATAATAGGAATGTATGTTGCTTTGGAGAAATTTATTCACCTTGATCATGCCAAACAATGGAAAATTTGGGAGGACCGTATCTCTGTGATGGAAAGTGCTGCCCGAAAAGTAGACGGTGTGACCACGAGAGTTTTTGTCCCGCCGATTGCAAATATTACCCCTACGCTGGTTATATCTTGGGATATCGCCAAAGTGAAAATAACCAAAGAAGAATTTCAGGAACGACTAAGGAGAGGAGAACCTTCTATCGAGGTGATGGGTGGAAACGAAAACAGCATAAATATTACCGCCTGGAATTTGCAGTCCGGTCAGGAAAAGATTGTTGCGAAGCGGTTAAAAGAGGAATTTACAAGAGCCTCAGTTTAATCACCTCCTAATTTTTATTTATTGTTAGAAAGGCCATCAATTTGGAATGGTTGATAAGACACATAGTTTAAAAACGGATTCATGAAAGGTAAGAAAATTGTAATTTTTTTGATGCTGGTTCTGACGACAGGCTTTGCCATGGCGCAATCATACAGTATCGTCATTAAGGGAGGTCAGCTGATTGATCCTGCAAACAATATCGATGAATTAATGGATGTCGCTGTCAATGAAGGTCGTATTGTGCTGGTATCAAAAAATATTGATCCAAAGGAAGGGAAACAGGTTGTAGATGCCAGTGGTTTATATGTTGTACCCGGACTTATTGATATTCACGCTCATCTCTTTCAGGGAACCAACCCCGATCAGCAATATATGAATGGTCCGAGCGCGGTTACTCCCGATGGATTTACATTTCGCGTCGGTGTTACTACAATCGTTGATGCCGGATGTGCAGGATGGCGGACTTTCCCAATATTTAAGAGGCAAACGATCGAGAAATCTCAAACACGTGTTCTGGCTTTTTTGAATATCGTTGGCGAAGGCATGAGGGGAGGACCTTTCGAACAGAATCTCAAAGATATGGATGCGAAGGTGACTGCCGAATTTGCCCGAAATAATGCCAGCGATATTGTAGGAATTAAACTCGCCCATTATGACGGTCCCGACTGGACGCCGGTTGACAGGGCTGAAGAAGCAGGCAAATTAGCAGGTATTCCACTGATGGTGGATTTTGGCGGAAGCAATCCGCCTCTTTCATTAGAGGATTTGTTTTTGAAACATTTGCGTGCGGGAGATATTTTCACACATTGTTTCGCTCAGCTGGAGAGTGCCAGAGAGTGCATTGTTGATCCCCAATTAAATAAAGTCAAGCCTTTTGTATTGGAAGCCCGGAAAAGGGGTTTGGTTTTCGATGTTGGTTATGGTGGCATCAGCTTCGCCTATTCTCAAGCGATACCGGCTATTAAAAGTGGCTTTTATCCGCAGGCCATAAGTACTGATCTTCATATTGGCAGTATGAATGGAGCCATGAAGGATATGCTGCTTACCATGTCGAAATTTCTGGCAATGGGAATGGATCTGATAAGTGTCATCAAAGCAAGTACCTGGATGCCTGCACAGGTAATTAACCGGAAAGAGCTCGGAAATCTGTCGGTAGGAGCAGAGGCAGATATTGCTATACTTGGGATCAGAGAAGGTAAATTCGGTCTCTTTGACTACACCGGATATAAACTTGAAGCAAATAAAAAATTTGAGTGCGAGATGACAATAAGAGCCGGAAAAATTGTTTATAACCTGAACGGAAGAGCAAATCCCGTTATTCTCAGCGTTAAGTAAACCGGCCATCTTTTAGTTTGAAAAAATGACTTTCCATTTTTAATTCATATTTAAAATTAACTGAAATGAAAACACAAAGAAGAACAGTATTAAAAGGTTTGGTCGCTTCAATCGTAGGTTTAACCGGAATTGGACTGATATCCGGAACAAAGGCTCAGGCTTCGGAAGAGATGGTAGCTGGCAATATTTCGGCTATCGATGAGGTTCCCTTATTTTCGGGTTCTACAAAGCTGGGAAACCTTGTCTTTATTGCAGGGAAAGGGGCTCATGTTGCACCTTTTACCATTGCGGCCCATACGGATATCGTATTGAAAGAACTTGAAAAAGAATTGATAAAGGCTGGTTCGTCTATGGAAAAGGTCTTGAAAGTCACTGTTTACCTGAATGATATAGCTGATTACAAGGGGATGAATGAGGTGTATAAAGGCCGCTTTGGTAAAACTCCTCCTGTTCGCAGTACTATCGCGGTTGCAAAAGGCGGTGTCCCGGGAGATTCACTGGTTGAGATGGATTGCATCGCCTACATTTAAACCGACTTTAAATCAATAACTTCGATCAGCCCAATGCAAAAACTAAGACCTTCAATTGTTTGTATGCTTCTCCTGCTCACAGGATTTGTTCATGCGCAAACCTATAATATAGTGATAAAAGGTGGTCATCTGATTGATCCAAAGAACAAGATCAATGAATTGATGGATATTGCAATCAAAGATGGCAGAATTGCAGCGGTGGCAAGAAATATTGATGCAAAACTTGCAATTCAGGTTGTCAATGCTGAAGGACTTTACATTACACCAGGACTGATTGATATGCACGCTCATGTTTTTGCAGGTACAGAACCTGATCGGGGTCTTAGCAACGGATTGTCAGCTGTACCTCCTGACGCATTTACTTTCCGGGTCGGCATTACCACAATCGTGGATGTTGGTGGTGCCGGCTGGAAATCATTTCCTGTATTTAAGAGAAATATCATTGATAACGCACAGACCCGTGTTCTGGCATTGCTGAATATTGTTGGTGAAGGGATGAGGGGTGGTGCTTATGAGCAGGATCCGGCAGATATGGATCCTAAATTAACAGCGCTTGTGGCGGGTCAATACAAGAAATATATTGTTGGGATTAAACTAGCTCATTATTCAGGAGCAGACTGGACTCCAACAGACAAAACAGTGGAAGCCGGAAAACTTGCTCATTTGCCTGTTATGATTGATTTTGGTGCAGCCTCGCCACCATTGTCAATTGAAGAATTATTTATGAAACACCTTCGCCCGGGAGACATTTATACGCATGTATTTGCCTTATTGGATGGTAATATCAGGGAAACCGTCGTGGATGAACAATTAAAAAAAGTGAAACCATTTATGTGGGAAGCCCAAAAAAAGGGGATTCTTTTTGACGTGGGATTTGGCGGGGGAAGTTTCAATTTCTCACAAGCATTACCTGCCATTAAAAGCGGTTTTTATCCCAACTCGATCAGTACTGATCTTCATACGGGAAGCATGAACAGCGCTATGAAGAATTTGTTGAATGTTATGTCCATATTTCTGGTGATGGGAATGGATTTGCCTGATGTGATAAAAGCGACAACATGGAATCCTGCCCTTGCGATTCACAGAGAGGATTTGGGAAATTTATCCGTTGGATCAGAAGCAGATGTTGCAATTCTGAAAATGGAAAAAGGCAGATTTGGATTTTGGGATAAAACAGGGTATAAGATGGATGCGGAACAGAAACTGGAATGCGAAATGACTGTAAGGGAAGGCAGAATCGTATATGATCTGAACGGGATTGCTAAACCAATTGTTTTGAAGTGAGCAGATCGCTTGCGAATCAGGTGTAGATAACCATCTGTCTTTCAGCGTCCCAGCCCATTCCTTTTACATACATATTGTAAAGACCCGGTTGTGAGAATCCATCCCAGACAACCTGATGCTTTCCCGGTTCCAGATCGTTGGCTTCGAGGCGCCATACTACTTCGCCATGCCGGTTCAGTATATCTACATAAACATCACCCTTTTCAGGAACCGTGACCTCCATAACAACCTTGTCGTTGGAGTCAGTGCCGAGTGCCCGGATTGAGGGCGTTGCACTCAATTTTGCAGTGCCTGTTTTCCATCCGGTATAGTCGAAAGGTTCATTGCAAAGATGGTATTTATCCTCATTTTGCCCATCGGTATTTTTCCTGAGATAACTCGTAAGAAGAGGTGTTCTTTTTAAAGTATTCAGATCAGTCAGTTTTGCCTGACCGTTCTTCCAAATATAAACCGGAATATCCATCGGATTCAGAACATTTGAGACACCTCTCTCAATGCCAATATGGAAGAGTCCAAAATTACCCGGTTCATGACCTGCCAGCCAATGTGCAATAATATCAACCCGGAAGGCATCCTTTCCGAAAATAACGTTATTACTCATAAAATCCATCGCCCTGCCATCATGTGGTCCACCAGAAAATCCATCACCATCGTGTCCGTAAATGCCTTCCACAATATTAATCCCGGTAGGTGTTACACTATATGAATCGATCATTCTCTGAATCCAGAATTCCATAAATAATCCGCCTCCGTACGGGGGTTTTTCCATCCGGGTATTCCAGCGGGGAATCCCTTCAAGCAGATGTTTTTTGTGAAGTTCCTGAACCCTTTCAACGTAATCAGGCTGAAAGAAAGGATGATACCGTTTATCGTAGCTTTTAAATATACTGTAATTTCCACCGCAAAACTGATGAAATCTTTTAGCTGTAATCCCCTGCAGGTTTTTAATAGAGGCGGTAATTCCCATCAGATGGGCTTTGAATTTTGCTATATTAATCAGAAACGTATCCGGTGCTGTCATTGGCGCCATAAACCCAACTTCCTTAAAAACAACGCCATTAACTTTCTGGAAAATGACATCATCCTTGCCTAGTTCCCAGAAGTCGTTAGAACTAAGATCTCTGAGATCGAAATTATTTCTCTCAGCCATCTGCGAATATCCTTTGTCCTTCCAGTAAAATGGACAGGCACATTCTCTTAAATAGAATTCCGAAGGTCCTTTATCTTTAACTGATTTCAAAAATCCCTCTATAAAATTCAGGTCAGTAGTAATGCCGGCATTTCCAAGCGGATCAGTTTCGTCAACAGGTCCGCTGCAGGTCCAATTAGGTTTACACGTAATTTTCGTTGAATTAGAATAACCGTCTTCATTAGAGGTCTTTACAAACATCTCTTTCGCAAGGGCAGAAGCAGCATTCTGAATTTGAAGACCATCACTTTTATCCTTAATGGAAGTAAGATTTATAAAAACCGCTTCGGGATGCGCTTTAATAAAAGGGTGAAGATCAAACCCGGAAACTCCTGATGAAGATAATTTTGTAACTGCGCTATATCCGGATCCTGCAATAGAAATCAGACCTGCTGCAGAAGAAATTTTTATAAAATCACGTCTTTTCATCTCTATATCAGCTTTGAATTAGTGAAAAACCGAACCTTATCTTATAATTATTTTACCAATTGAAAATGCAGTTATTGTTTCTTTTAAAACAAATCTTTAAAATCGTCAATTTCAGGTAGCCAGAGGCTGACCTTTTGGAAATTTAATCGTTCTGCGTACAGTTTTCTGGTTGTGACGCGTTGCTTTGAACTTCGCGTTAATATATTCGCCCATATATATCTGGCCTGAAATAGTTTCCCCCGCAACAGTGCCTGAGAAAATAAACAGTATATTATCAGCGATATGCCTGTCGGAACTGCTGAGTTTTACCTGATCACCTTCAATGGTGCCAACCATGTCGCGCAAGGAAAAATCTCCGTTATGCGAACCCTTAATCCAGTTGCCATCCTGTTCAATAAAAAATGAATGCCTGCTTTTGCTGCTGTAATAATCAATGTAAACATCCCAATGGCCGGAAATGTTCATTGCCGGAGGATTCATACCGGCTGATTTTGAATGTTTCTGAGACAGAATACCAACAATCCGGTCTGCAACAACCATATCATTACCCGGTTGCATTTGACCTGAAGAAATAGTTATGGAGGTATTTCCTGATTCATCAAGGAAATTGCTGTGGACGGCAATCCTTGGTTGTTTTGAGGCAAGTTCCTCAGATACTTCGGGCCCGTTTATATTCAACCTATCCGGATTCCAGGATATCGATAATGAAGGACTGTGATTCGACAGACCTTCGGGCTCATGAAAAGTTGTTTTAACGCCTGCGACGGATAAAACGCGTTTGGATATGGTCTCAAGATAGGTATGCCAGGTTTTCATTTTTTCGACATGATCGCGTGTTACCCAGGCCTCGACAGCCGCAAGCATTCCCATCATCTCCTCTTTCCCTACTTTATTGTCTCTGCCAGGGCCGTGATGTGGTGAACTCGCTTGCCAGGCTGACATCAAGAGGTCTTTTTTCCCGAGCAACAGTCCGGCGCATTGAGGTCCGCAAAGGGCTTTCCCTCCGCTGTATGCCACAACGGTGGCACCTTGCGCCAGATGAACATTAGGAATGGTAAGATCCTCAGCCGCTGCATCTATCAGGATTGGAATGCCTTTGGGACTAGCTAATTTTGAGATGTTTTCCAATGCAAATTTCTGTCCGGGCAAAGTTTCAGCCCCAGCCATCAGATAGATCATGGCAGTGCGCGAATTCAACGCTTTTTCCAGTTCTTCCATTGTATCCACAGTAATAATTTGAACTCCGATATTTCGAATGGCATGATCATAAGCATTTCGCGAACTTCCTGGAATTACCACCTCGGTCTTTTCGAACCCGGCCAGGTCAGGAATACGGATAAGTTTCTCTGGATTTCCTCCTGTAACACATCCGGCAGTGACATGTTTCATCCCGGCGGCACATCCGGCAGATACCATTCCCCATTCTGCACCAGTCACTTCGGCCAGCCTGCGACCGATTCCAAAAGCCAGCTCATCGTACTGAACAAAAAATCCAGATGCGGCATGCATTGCAGCCACCACTTCAGGACGTTCCAAAGATCCGCCGATAATGGTATAGGTTCCTACGCAATTGATCACGGGATCAACCCCAATTGACTGATAAATAGTGGGTCCGGGTATTAGCGGGCCTTTTGTGGATTTTAAAAATGAGTCAACGGGGAAAAATCCTCCTGCCAAAGGCAGTACCGCCAAATTTTTTAATACATCCCTGCGTTTCATATTGGATTATTTAAGTATAGTTAGATTTAAATTCAGTTTTATTGAAAGAATAAAAAAGATTCTAAAAACTGGATAAATGTAGTCAATATTCATTTAAATTTTATAAATTAGATGCTTTTAAGGAAAGGTCTTTTTATTTATTTTTATAAAAATCAGAAAATGAACGATCATATTTACTGTCGTCAGTATCTTACTGCAGGTTCTTTGATTTTTGCCGCACTGATCTGTCTGGGAGCATTTTATCCCGGAGAAATTCGTAAATCTTATAATGATAATTCTCAATTCGAGCCTCCGGTTATAGCACTTACATTTCCCGTTGACACATTTGCAAAGAGTATTTTCGCTGATATCGGTGACTCGGTTAAAATTTTCCGGTCGGTTGTCGTTGATAACGATAATACCAAGTGGTTCATAACAAAACTGGGAATTGTCAGTTTCAATGGTGAAAAATGGATCCTGCACAATAAAAACCGAAAAGTTCCGACACAAGATCTGAAAGGATTTGCTTTCGAAGTAAACCCAAATGGACAAGAATTATGGATCGCATCTCCCAAGGGTGCTACGGTTGCCAGTCTTCCCCTTGATGGCAGAACAGGTGCAACTACCTACCATACTGAAAACACAACCATTCTGAGTAATAATGTGGTTGATGTGGCCATCGGCAAAAGCCCTCTTCGTTGGATTGGAACGGATAAAGGAATTGCTGCCTTCAGAGACGATACATGGCTAAAAGGTGATTACGACGACCTTTACCCACAAACGCTCTTTCAGGATTACCCGATTACTGCTATGGCCACGAACCGCGAAGGTGATTCGCTGTATGTTGGAACAAACGGAGCGGGTATTGCCAGGGTACACCGGAATGATGTCGATGGAATAACCGGTGCGTCGGTATATGCAAAATGGGGCCCGATTCTCCTTCCGTCAGATAATATTTACAGTGTTTTCATCGCTTCCAACAATACAAAATGGTTTGGTACCGATAAAGGCCTCGCAAGGCACACCGGAAAAAAAACACTTGCGAACTGGACTGTTTTCACAACTAAAGACGGACTGATTAATAATTTTGTCCAGGCAATTACAGCCGACAGTACAGGGCATGTCTGGCTGGGAACCAAAGGAGGTGCCTCCCTTTTTGATGGTTCGACGTGGACTTCTTTTACCAAAGACAACGGGTTGAACAGCAATAATATCCTCTGCATTTGTATCGACAAAACAGGTGTCGTGTGGTTTGGAACAGATGATGGAGTGTCCAGTTATGATGGTCAAAAATTCACCGGCTACAGGTAAAAAAAGAGCATATTAACTCCCTGAAAAGGAAACTTCTCTTCCGGTTCAATTAAATGCACATAGCATCACTAAAAGAAAAACTTGAAAGGTTTTCAATACTTGCCACATGTACAATTTTTTCCCAGGCGGCTAAAGAGGCATGTTCTGAAGTGTAAATAACCATGTTCCCTTTTTTATGCCACCTTCCAGGCCCATAAAGACCTCCTAATCCATCGAGAGCCAAGTTCTTGTAAAGTTAAGCCGGCTTCTCTGGCAATAGACAAGAGTGTTGAATTTATTTAATAATTACTAGTGGAACTTTTGGGATCGGTTAGCAGTTTCGAAGATTTATTTAATTACCTGATGGAATTGAATTTTTCTCAATATAGTTATTCAGTCCGCAAGACGAGGGGCCGATATAATGGAAACATTCAGCCCATTCCAGATTGTATTTTGCACCGTTAATTCTGTCATGTTGAAGAACAAACTCTCTAATATAATTGAAATTTGCCGTTATATAATGATCAGGATTCTCTTCATACAATCCCCATTGGTCATAACAAATAAGGGTATCAACTTTAAGAAGTCTGAACAAAAAGATCAGCCTTCCTTTGATCTCCTGAATGTTATATTCATCCATCCTGTGATTTGCATAATTCAGATCATAGGTTTTTTTGAGCCCAAGTACCCTTGCGACTTCTGCATTATCTCTTTCAGAATTTGAAAATATGGGTGAGTATAAAAATGGAGGTATTCCTGTTCAAAGTAATGGGAAATGGGGTTTAGTTGATAGGAAAGGAAAGGTTTTTTTTCCTTTTTTAGCGGACTGGGCAATTAGCTTCACTGATGGTTTTGCTCCATATGAAATAGGCGGTAAATATGGATTCATGTATACAAAAGTATCTCTTGTTGGAAGAACCTTTTATATTGACCGAGGAGGCCGTGAAATTCTTTAGCTGCTTATTTGAAATGTGGAGTTAATGTTCACGACACCAATTTTTTTGTTTCTTTGTAATTATAGTAAGTGATTGTTTGGTGTTTATGAAGCTCTAATTGATAATTAAATTGTTATTTAACTTAAATCTAAAATAGTATGAATACAAAAGTATTTTTCACGTGTATTTTATTGATTTTTTGTACATTTCAAAGAGGCGATGCTATCGAAAAAATAGCTGAATACGAAGCGGGTACCAGGCTTAAAACAGACAGAAGTACTTTTCTTTATGTATCGAAAGCCACACATATTGTTGGAGAATTGATAAAGCAAGGTGGCGATTATATCGAATGGAAAGGAAATGCCGAAATGGGCTGGGCAATAAGCGTTCCAAAAGTTGAGAAGTATGACCTGTTTTTGATAGCCGATATTCCTGGAGAGAGTAAAAATATTGAGATAGTTTTCACTTCCGGTGTTAACTCCCATAAGTTTATAATAAATCCGACATCAGGTCCCTGGGGTAGTGACGGTAAAAACTTTCAGCGCATGAAAGTTTTATCAGATATATTATTAACAAAAGGAAATCAGGAAGTTAGTATAAAATCAATAACTACTGCAACAGACAAAACACTGTTAAATGTCCGTTCCCTTGAACTTGTCCCGGTCTCAGCCTATAAATCCATTGAAATCGAAAACAAACGGGTATTAGCATCTAGGGCAAGTACGAAATGGTTGACAAAGGCTGGTTATGGTGTGATGTTTCACTGGACTTCACAAAGCGTGAATCCGGATGGATCAAATAAGCCCTACGAACAGGCAGTCAATGCCTTCGATGTTAGGAATTTCGCCAATATGGTTGAAGAAACAGGTGCCGGTTATGTGATTTTCACAATCGGTCATGCTGAAGCCTATTGCCCGGCACCACTTAAAAAATGGGAAAAATATCATCCCGGGATGACAACTAAAAGAGATTTAATAGCAGAAATTTCGGATCAGCTTAAAACCAAAAATATTCGCCTGATTTGCTATTTGCCAACTCATATCGTTGCCAAATACCAAAAAGTAAATGGCACTGAATTTATGAAAATCAACACCGAAATTCTTCAGGAAATGGGCGAAAGATATAAAGACAAAATTGCAGGATATTGGTTTGATGGATGGTATCAATGCATTGAAGAATATCCTGATGTTTCATTTAAATCATTTTTTGAAGCAACAAAAGCTGGGAATAAAGATCGGATTATTGCTCTAAACTCATGGATTTATCCTCCCGTCACCCCGTGGCAGGAATATTGGGCAGGAGAAGTGGTCGGTCCGGTAGCAATTCCTGAGAAGGGGTTTATGAAGGATGGTCCGGCCCCGGATCTTCGATACCAAGCCTTGCTTATAATGGAACCTTATTGGGTTCAAGAGAAAGCTGAAATGCCCGATCCAAATTTTACATCGGCTGAATTAAGTCAATATATCAGTAATTGCATGGATAATGGAGGTGCAGTCACGATCAATATGGGTATTTACCAGGATGGAACAATTGGCGCAAAAGCTCTCGAGGTGATAAAAGGAGTTCGAAAACAAATCAGAGCGGTCAAATAATCAAGGAAGAACGTTTTTTCAGCTACACTTGAAGAAAACAAGAAATTCAATGAAGAACTAATATAAATTAAAACTAGTGACGAAGGTTAACCCCAGATGTCAATATCCTGGATCAATTTGAAGTCGAACTGGTCTGTCAAAATACCGATCGATGTATTCAAATCCCCCCAAACCTGGCAAGAACCTGGCATGAAACATCAAACACCTACACATGTGAACGCGTAAGTATTTGATTATAAAGTTTTTTAATTATTCATTAAATTTGGATGCGGGATCGGTTAAAAAGAAAATGTTTCTTGACCTTGGTGAGGTGCGCGATGTGGCAGAGGTTTTTATTAATGGAAAATCGGCAGGGATCTTATGGAAAAAACCCTATCAGGCGGATATCAGTCAGTTAATTAAAGCCGGCGAGAATGATCTGAAGATAGAAATAGTGAACTTATGGGTTAACCGGATGACAGGAGATATGTTATCTGACCCGAAAGACCGGTTCTGCAAAACCAATCTCTTTTGTTAACCTGGCAGATGAAGTAAAATCAATAATCAAGAAATATTTAAATAAATGTCATATAAACAAACTTTAAACCGCCGGGTATTTCTTAAAGGAGTGGTCGGGGGTACTGCTGGAATTGTGGCTGGCTGCTGGATCAATTTTGCGCCGGCAAATGCTGCCAATACACTGGCCCCGGATGATTTATCAGGCGGCTTTCTGAACCCGCCTGATGATACACGTCCATGGGTTTACTGGTTCTGGATCAATGGGAACATTTCCAGGGAAGGAATTACAGCGGATCTTGAGGCGATGCAGCGGGTGGGTATTGGAGGCGTACTTATCATGGAAGTGGATGGAAGTCCGCAAGGTCCGGTTGCTTTTGGTACCGAAAACTGGAAAGAGATGTTTCGTTTTGCATGTGTCGAAGCAAACCGGCTGAGTCTGGAGATCACAATGAATGATGGTGCGGGCTGGACGGGCAGCGGAGGTCCATGGAACACTCCCGAAAATTCCATGCAACGCGTATATCATTCTGAAATAACGGTGGATGGCGGGCAGGTTTATTCCAACGAACTGCCACAACCAAATGTGAAGAACGGAAAGGCTGAAAGCAGTGTTCAGAAAAGTAAGGCCGGGCAGCCTGAATATTACCGCGATATAGCGATCATAGCCTTTCCAACCCCAACAAACACTGGTTATAAAAATGAAGATATTGACTTAAAGGCCGGATATATTGCCGGTTCAACTCCTCCTTCCGTGAAGACTGGCGGAGTTGGCAGGTTTAAGGTTTTTCCCGTAAGTATTGACCCTGCTCCGCCAACTGCCGTTATTGACCAAAACCGGATAATTGACCTCACGGGTCATTTCAGTAATGGCCGCCTTACATGGGATGTGCCGCCTGGCAACTGGACCATTACCAGGTTTGGTCATGGATCAACAGGTGCAACCAATCACCCTGCCCCAACTGCCGGTATGGGACTGGAATGCGACAAGATGAGCAAAGAGGCGGTCGAAAACCATTTCAATAAGTTTATAGGCGAAGTGATGAAGCTCGCCGGGTCGCTTACCGGGAAAACGCTGGTAGGCACCCATGTTGACAGTTGGGAAGTTGGAGGCCAATCCTGGACCAAGGCTTTCCCGGAGGAATTCAAGAAGCGGTGTGGTTATGATATTACGCCCTTTCTTCCGGCAATGACAGGCAGGATAATTGGCAGTGCAGAGATTACAGAGCGCTTTTTATGGGATCTTCGTTTTACGATTTCAGAGCTTATTGCTGAGAATTATGCCGGCCATATGCGTGAGCTGTCCAACCGGCACGGAATTACTTTTTCAATGGAGGCTATCGATAACACCCCGTTCGATGAAATCAGGGTCGCGGGACAGGCAAATTTGCCACAAACTGAGTTTTGGTATCGCCGCGAAACTGAGGCAGCAGGTGAATCGGGCGATTGTTTCCCTGGAGTTTACCGTTCGTATGCATGGACCCCAGCAATGGTCTCGGCAGCACACATTTATGGAAGACAGATTATTCCATCCGAAGCATTTACCGCAAATCGGGGCGAAAACTGGCTGGCCCATCCTGCGTTGTTGAAACCACAGGGAGATTGGGCATTTTGTTCCGGAATAAATCGTTTTATTTTCCATAGGTATGCCATGCAGCCCTGGTTAAACAGAAAGCCCGGGATGACAATGGCTTTCTGGGGAATCCATTACGAACGGACGCAAACCTGGTGGGAAGAGACCAAACCCTGGCATGAATACCTGACACGTTGCCAATATATGCTCCAGAAGGGATTATTTGTTGCCGATATCCTATACATGCAGGCAGAAGCAGTCCCCAACCGGTTCATCCCCCCGGGTACAGACTTCGCGAATCCCATACCGCCTGATCCCCCGGGATATAACTTCGATGGATGCACGGCAGATGTTGTTTTCAACCGGATCACGATCAAAGACGGAAGGATTATGCTGCCGGACGGGATGAGCTACAGGTTGATGGTGCTTCCATCTAGGGGTGAACAGGTAATGGCAGGTGTGATGACCATAAAACTGGCAAGAAAAATCGAGGAACTGGTTAACGAAGGGATGGTAATTGTTGGACCTCCTCCTGTAAGGACTCCTGGACTCACCAATTATCCGGAAAATGAAGAAGAGCTGAAAGAAAATAAAGAAAAGAATTTAGAAAA
>JBAXOA010000075.1:0-22343 GCA_037133495.1 Mariniphaga sp.
GGCGTACGCCAGCAGATTTACAGTCTGCCCCAGTTGGCCGCTTTGGTATCTCCCCAATTGTTGTTTATTCTTTTTTCAATCCTTAAATGAACAGACCACTTTAAGGAATCGTGCCTCAAAAATGGTCTGCAAATTTAATCTAATTTTCTTTCAAAAAAGGCATTTAAAATTCTTTTTTGAAATTTATTTGGATTTGACTTTCATTTTGTATTTATCTAACTGTTTACGAAGCGCATCCACAGCTAGATCGACGGCTTCTTCGAAAGTTTTAGCCTGCTTTTTAGCGAAAAGATATTCATTCAAAGGCACAGATAGTTTAATTTCAGCGACTTTATTCTCCTGATCTTCGTCTTTTTCCAGTTTTAAAATCACTTCAGATCCAATAATTCCTTCAAAGAAAAGCTCAAGCTTGTTTGTTCGCTTCTCACAAAAGTCGATCAATTTCTGATCAGCTTTAAAATGAACACTTTGTACTTTAACGTCCATAATTTGTCCTCCTTTAATTTAAGCCCTTGGATGAGCTTGTTTGTAAACCTTTTTAAGTTGTTCAAACGTAGTGTGCGTATAAACCTGAGTTGCTGCAAGATTTGCATGCCCGAGCAACTCTTTAATTGCATTCATATCTGCTCCACGATTAAGCAAATGTGTTGCATAACTATGTCGTAATATATGCGGACTCTTCTTGTCAATTGTTGTCACGAGCGACAACTCTTTTTTAACAATACGATAAATCAACTTAGTGTATGCCGGCTCACCATTCCCCGTTAGAAAAAGAAAGTTTTCAGAGCCAGGAAAGAGCTCATTTCGCTGTTTAATATATTCGCTTATGATTCCGGCCAATTCTAAAGGAAAAGGAACTAATCGTTCTTTGTTCCTTTTTCCGTTTACTTTGACAACTTTTTCGGTCAGGTTAAGATCGGAAAGTCGAATACCCACTAATTCAGATAACCTGATTCCTGTACCATAAAAAAAACTCACAACAGCTTTATCCCGTAATCCTTCAAAATCATCCTCAAAAAACCGTCCGTCAAGCAAGTGGTTGATCTCCTTTTCCTGCACAAATTCCGGCAGTTTTTTGGCCATCTTTGGCAGAATAATATAATCTGTCGGATTTTTCGCTATAATACCTTCCCGCATCATAAACTTATAGAATGATTTCAGCGTAGAAATCTTTCGGTTAACGCTCCGGGCCAAAGTACCCTTATTCATCAGTGCTATAATCCATTGACGAATAAGATGATAATCTGCTGATTCAACATAAAAATCCTCAACCAATGTCTTTCCAAATGAAACAAACTGGTCGAGGTCATTCTCATACGCGGTAATTGTATGCACTGAATACCGCTTTTCGTATTTCAGGTAACTGAGAAAAAGTTCAGAATTCATCATCTCAGGCAGAAATGTTTTTCGCACTCAAGATACGAAATAAAAACCCATATCCACCCTGAATTTTCCTTTTTGATGGATTTATTCTTCTGACCGCTGTAAATCTTCGATATAGATCGCCTTTTTAATCTCAGTTCGGCGAGTTATAGAAGGTTTTTCGAAAGCCTGGCGAATGCGAAGTTCTTTTACAACACCTGTTTTTTCGATTTTTCTTTTAAAGCGCTTCAAAGCACGCTCAATGTTTTCGCCGTCTTTAACTGGAATAACAATCATACAATTCTTTGTTTTATTACTATTAAAATATCTATTATTTCGGAGGGCAAATTTATGAATTTTCTATTATTAATCAAACTATCAAATCAAATAATAAAAAAAAGGAAAATCAAACATTGCAATACCCATGATTCTGCGCGTTGCAATCACGAATGACGATAAAAACAAGTGTTAAACCGGGCAAATAGGTAGTATAAATTATCTTCAAATGAACCTGAAAAATCATTCAGAAAATTTCAAATACGGAATCAACTTGTTTAGAGAATCTGTGGTTATTACAGATGAAAGATCATCCGGTGATGAAATCTTACCCGTTTTATCCCGTAATTTAACCACTTTGCGCGCAGTTTTAAATCCAAAGTACGGGTGCCGGCCCATTTCCTGAACTGTAGAAAAATTGATATTGAATGATTTGAGCATTGCTGGATCAACAACAAAAAACGGTTCAACAGCATTAAATGTCTCCTCCCTCATTCCGTACACCTCTTTTAACTGAGAAACGGAATAGTATCCTCCAAGAAGATTTCTGTAACGAATGATCCTTGAAGCAAAAACAGGACCTATCCCGGGAATTTCAAGCAAATGAAGCGAATCAGTGCTGTTCAGCTCCTGTGCTGTTACCTTTTGCTTCTCCTTTTTCAAATAGGCATGCTTAAATATCGTATCGCGGTTAAATCCGTTGGCGGGCTTAGAGGCTGAAGCAGCTTTAGCAATTTTAACAACTGAAAAGCTCTTCGCCGGAATCACAATAAAATTATCCAGCTGATCAAATAATTCAGAAGTCATTCCAAAGATTTTTTTTACCCCCTCTTTATCCCTGAAATAACCACCCTTTTCAAGATATTTCAGCCAGTTATTTCTCAACTTTAAAGGCAAACCCATATTCGCCAAGCTGACAGAATCCACTTCGTTAGGGTTAAAAGCGACCGTATGCAAGGCAATAGCCACTGGTATTACCGTCTCTTTTTTTGCCAGGTAATCACTCACCTCTGCTTGCCATTTCGTAAAATCGTTTTGATCAGCAGGGATAAACCGGGGAATTAACCAACCAATTAGTAATAGAATAAAAATAATAACGAGTAATACAATTATTCCTGTTCGTTCTTTTCCGGAGTAATTGAACAGGTCGCGCAGCCATCTAATTCTCATCACGTGGGAATTTAAGTAATTGCCAATTAATATTGCCTTAATTATAAAAACGATCAGAATGGGTAGCCAATTGCAAAGGCAAAATTGATATTGTCTTTATGAAGCAGATTCCCGGCCGGAATCCAACGCGCT
The DNA here is from genome assembly GCA_037133495.1 of Mariniphaga sp. Taxonomy (GTDB): domain Bacteria; phylum Bacteroidota; class Bacteroidia; order Bacteroidales; family Prolixibacteraceae; genus JAAFHB01. The sequence continues at coordinate 2,941 of JBAXOA010000075.1, forward strand.
CCGGCATCCAAAGATGGATCATGAAGTTTTATACCCAGGTCAACTCTGATTATTGCAAAAGAAAAATCGTAACGCAAACCAGCTCCGGTGCCAATCGCTATCTCTTTATAGAATCTGGAAACGGAAAATTCCGCCCCTGGCCGATTGTCTCTTAATGACCATATATTTCCCATATCTACAAAAAGGGCTCCTTCAAATGGTCCGATCATTGCAAAACGATATTCGGCATTTGACTCCAGTTTAATATCGCCCGACTGGTTAGGAAACTCGTTTGGTCCGGCCTTGTATGAACCGGGTCCAAGTGTCCGAATAGGCCAGGCTCTGATTCCATTTGCGCCACCGGTGAAGTATTTCCTTTCGAAAGGCACCTGATTGGAATTACCGAAAGGCACGGCTATACCAGTAAAAGCCCTGAATACAAATGTATTAAACTTATCGATAACCAATCCTTTGCGATATTCCAAATCAGTTTTAAGGTATTGGGCAAACGGCGTTCCAAGGAAATGATATTTTGACCCCCCAAGTGAATCATTGGAATGCAGCGTGCGGTTAAATAACTTACTCATACCATAAAGAAAAGTGCCCGCTGTTTCAAATGAAGCCCTGATATAGCTATAATTCGACTGCTTCTGAATATTTTGGGTGTTACGGGTAAAACTATAGTTCCACGAAGTGATGGAGTGATCGGTGTAGGAACTTTTAATATAAAGATTTTCAATTCTGGCTACAAAAGCAGAGTCATAGGCAAACATCTTGACCATGTTAAGATCGATAAGATTAATTCTATGTGTTGTATAATCTGAAGATTTCCACTGATATCCAAGACTGGCCCTAAGAATGGTCCGCGTATAATCGGGTCGGCGCTGGTAGTTATAGGAGAGATTCACCAGCGATTGCGGAGTTGAGTAGCGAAAAAAGTTTTTTGTTTTTAAAGGTGCCAAAAACTTAGGCAAAGTGATCTTTGTCTCAATTCCGGACTCAAATGAATTAAATGTATTAGTTGAATCCCCTCTTCCATATTTTTGTTTTTCAGTGGCTCCCAATAAAACGACATCGAGCAGCTCTCCTCCACCAAAGATATTTTTATGCTGATATCCAAGATTTCCGGCTACCCCAAGGTTTCCAAGAGAATTTGTTCCTTCAAAAGAGACCGAATAAGACTGCCTGACCGAAGGCGAAAGCTGAATAATACAATCCAGCGTAGGATTACCAAGCGAATCGGACTTATTTGTTTCGACAAACCGGATGTTAATCAATTTGAACAACCGCAGCGAAAACAAGTCGTTATAAGTTCGTTCAACAAGGTCTACACTATAATAACCCTTGTCTTCTATATGATTCATATTTATCAGCATTTCAGGATGATACCTCATTCCACCCTTTGATATAAAAAATTGATTGCCAATTTTAACAGTATCACTTTTCCCGGGTTGCGGCTCATCCTTATTCTCACCAAAGAGTTGCTTCTGCGATTCGAAATCAGTATAAAAATAAAAATTACGGAAAGTGTACTTTTGATGATCTCTTTCAACCACGGTCGTTGGGTCATCTGAGATATTTTCACGTTCAACTACCAGTTTAAGGTCGACACTTTTGGGAGATTTTGTTGTGTCCGCTGAGAAATAAATTTCGTTTTTGTTGATTTTATAAAATCCAATATTCTGGAAATTTTTCAAAACCCTTTTACTTTCAGCTGCAAGAACGTCTGTGTCGAAGGGAGTATTTAATTTAATAACTGATTTTGTTGAGTCCGTCTTCGTTAAGGTTTTAATGGAATTATCGCGAATTTCGGTTTTGTAAGATTGAATACGATAGGGAGAATTGGCAATTATTGTATAGTAAACTTCAACTTTTTTATTTTTTTTGTAAATCACCGAATCTGTAACCCTTGCCTGATAATAACCTTTGTTGTGCATGAACCGGGCAAATTCATTTTTTGATTTTTCAGTAAGATAACTGTTGTATATTACCGGCGCTTCACCAATTCTTTTAAATATTCCATCTTCACTTTTTTTGTTGGAAAGGTTATATAAACCAAGATGAAACCGCCAAAAGCCAAGTATTTTGGTGTTGGGCTTTTGTTTCAGATAAGTTTTTAATTCTATTTTATTGATTGACTTATTATCAACCAATATTTTTGATTTTGATAATAAAAATTGATTGTCAGGTACATATTTAATTGTCCGGCATGAAGTCAGCCCTATAGCCACTAAAGTGACCATAACCATCCCAATCCTGTATATTGCCTGAAAACTCAAATTTAAAATATCAATAAAACTTAAGCAAAGATAATTAACCTGACAAATTAAAATTGGATTATTTTTGATCGTTCCAAATCAATTAAAAAAGTGTTATCAAAAAATAAAATAAAACTGATACGGTCACTTGATCAGAAGAAAAACAGGCTAACTACGGGCTTGTTTATCGCAGAAGGTAAAAAACTTGTTTTTGATCTTCTCAGGACTGGAATTGAGGTGTCCGAGGTGTTTTGCACAGACATAATCGCCAAACATTTAAGCATTTACATCTATAATTTCAAAATTGAAATTATAGATACAGAAGCACTTTCAAAAATAAGTTTTCTGAAAACGACACCTGAAATAGTTGCCGTTTTTGAAATTCCGAAGTCGGTAATCGACTGGAATAAAATAAAAGGAGCGCTTACCCTTGTCCTTGACGGGATCCAGGATCCGGGAAATATGGGAACTATTGTGAGGCTTGCCGACTGGTTTGGGATCCGGAATATCATCTGTTCAGAAGATAGTGCCGATTTATATAACCCAAAAACGATTCAGGCTACTATGGGAGCTTTTGCACGCGTAAAGGTTCATTATACTTCTTTACCCGAATTTCTTAACAATGCGATAGGGTTAAATATCCCAGTTTACGGTGCATTTTTGGAAGGTGAGAATCTTTACAAATGCGACTTAGCTACTGAAGGATTGATTGTTATGGGAAATGAAGGAAACGGTATTTCAGCGGATGTTGCCAATTATATCTCCAGAAAGATCAATATCCCATCGTTTCCATCAGGCGTGATTACTTCCGAATCTCTGAATGTAGCCATCGCGACGGCTGTAATCTGTTCTGAATTCCGGAGAAGAGTCATTTGTACAGATTAGCGATCATTCCTGCAACGCGTTCGCCGTCGACAGCTGATGACATAATTCCTCCGGAATAGCCGGAACCTTCCCCACAAGGGAAAAGCCTTTTAATCTGCACGTGTTCAAGCGTTTCCATATCACGAGGTATTCTGACCGGCGATGAAGTCCGGGATTCAACTCCAAGTATAATCGCTTCATTAGTGAGATAACCTTTTGTCTTTCTTCCTATCATTTTAAATCCTTCTTGCAGGCCGGATCCGACTAACCGGGGCAGCCATTCATGGAGTGGCGAAATAATCAATCCTGGCCGGTACGAAGATTCCGGCAGATTGGCACTGTTACGTCCATTTACAAAATCAACAAGACGTTGTGCAGGAGCAAATTGGGTATTTCCAGCCATTCTAAAGCACTGTTTTTCAATTTCTTCCTGAAAACGAAGACCAGCAAATATTTCGAGACGTTTATCTTTAACCGGCAAATCACCGGGGCGAATTTCTACAACCATTCCTGAATTTGCAAAACGACCCGCCCGGTCGGAAGGCGACATCCCATTTACTACCAGCTCACCCGGAGCAGTGGCGGCAGGGACAATCATTCCACCTGGACACATGCAAAATGAATAGACTCCCCGATCGTGCACCTGCTCAACAAACGAATAGGTCGCCGCGGGTAACAAGGCGCCTCTGCTTATGCCATGGTATTGAATTCGATCAATCATTTCCTGCGGATGTTCCACTCTGACGCCAACAGCAAATGATTTAGCTTCAAGCAGAATTCCATTCTCATGAAGCATAGCGTAAATATCACGCGATGAATGACCGGTGGCCATAACAACGGCAATACCTTCAACGATAGTGCCATCACGAAGTACCACCCCTTTAGCCTCTTGATTTCGAATAACCAGATTTGTAATACGGGAATTAAAATGAATCTCTCCTCCGGCATTTAAAATGCTGTTTCGGATAGCGATAATCACTCGAGGCAGAACGTTTGTACCAATATGAGGATGAGCATCGATGAGAATTTCGTCTTGAGCTCCATGAAAATTGAGCACTTCAAGGATCTTTCTTATGTCCCCTTTTTTCTTGGACCGGGTATAAAGCTTCCCATCCGAAAAAGTTCCGGCTCCACCTTCCCCGAATCCATAATTTGAATCAGGATCAATAATATGTTCGCCATGAATGGCTGCTATATCCCTTTTTCTGTCGCTGACCATTTTCCCCCGTTCAAAAATCACCGGTTTCAAACCAAGCTCAATCAGATGCAGCGCCGCAAACAAACCGGCCGGACCTGCTCCAACAATCACAACTTGTGGCCGGTTCGATACATCAGGATATGAAAAAATAGTTTTTTCGGATACCTGCATCGGCTCATCAATAAATACATCAATGCTCAGGTTAAAGCGGATATTCGAATTTCTGGCATCGATTGACCGACGCTTGACAATAAGAGACTGAATGCGGTCAATATCTATTTTTAAATTTTCGGAAACAACAATTTTCAGCTTCGACATATCATATGCCTGAGCCGGAGAAACGACTATATTAAGATCCTTTATCATTCAAAATAAAAAATCAAGGTGAATAAGTTTGAATTTAACTCTTTAAAGATATATCCATAATAAGGAATTGGTTTAGACAAATCAGCATCATGCCTGATAAGACTGTTTAGCCCATAAGAAAAGCGGAATTCGGCAGTAAAACGGAAATATTCGAGGTACGAATCGAGACCTAGTCCGATTTCTGCATATTCGCCTCCTTTTTTAAGATGAACAACACTCTCTGTAATCCTTTTATTCTCAAGGTCTTGCCGGTAAGCAGCACCCAAATAAACGTAAGGACGCAGATTATAATGCCGAAACCCTTTGTATCTTACCCCGATTGGCAGATCAACATAAGCTGATGGGGTGGAGAGATAGGTCTTTTGATCCATTCCGGTGTTCCCGTAAGCCTCGGGGGCAATTGCAATAAAATATTTAAAATTCCTGTTGCCTAATGACATACCGGGTGTAAAACGAAGGTCAAAGTCGCGGTTAAGCCGATAATTAACAACTCCGCCGACGGTAAATCCTGGAAGTATAGTATAAATTTCGGCTCCGAATTTCTCATTACTTCCGTAATATTTAGGTGCGCCTTCCTTTAATTTTGTATCGCCGGTAAATACCGGATTGTCATACACATTATTATAGCTGGTTATGCGGTAATCCATCGTGTTCAACCCCAGGTAAAAACCAAAATGGAGTTTACGGTCATCAAAGGACACCAGATTATCCACCCCTTTTCGTTGCCCAAAGGAGTGGCTGGTTCCGGCAAAAAGTGCAAGAAAAATGACAAGGTATTTAAGTTTAAACCAATTCAATCGTTACTGCTTTTAAATTTCAAAGTAATGAAAATTACTCCTTGATTCCGGTATAAATGGTTGCGACACCAAAAGTTTGCCTATATTGTATTGTTTGACAAAAACCGCTTTTTATCAGGACATCAAGAAACGCTTCTCCATCAAGAAATTCCTCAACCGACTCAGGCAGATACCGGTAGGCTGACTTATCTTTTGAAAACAATCTGCCAAAGAATGGAAGGATATAAAATGAGTAAATGCTATAAAATTGTTTTACCGGAAAATGCAAAGGTTTTGAGAACTCAAGGATACAAACAATTCCTCCTGGTTTCAAAACACGGAAGAGCTCATCGAGTCCTTTGGAAAGATTTTCAAAGTTTCGTACGCCAAAGGCAACTGTAACAGCATCAAATGAATTATCTGCGAAAGACAGCGCTTCAGAGTCTCCCTTTTGAAGAATTATACGATGATTAACACCCAGCGCTTCAATCTTTTTCCTTCCTACCGCTAACATTTCTTCTGAAATATCGATCCCTGTGATTTTCTGAGCTCCGGTTTTAAGCGATTCAACGGCAAAATCGCCGGTTCCGGTGGCGACATCCAAAATAGTCGAAGGTGCATATTTCATTAACAGCCGTATAGCTTTCCTGCGCCAGACTTTATCGATTCCGAAAGATAAAAAATGATTAAGAAAGTCGTATCTGGGAGCGATGTTATCGAACATCTCAGCTACCTGTTCCTTTTTCCCCTTTGTTGAATTGATATAAGGTTTTATAACTGCCATTATGGTTAATCTAAAAATTCCTCCACGATTCCTTTGTCAACAAATCCCAAAGAGAGATCATCAATTCTGATTTCTCCTTTTGTGATATGACCAAGTGTCATAACCGGTATTTTTAGATCGTATAAAAAATCTACAAATTCATTTTCTTTCTCTTCCTCAACCGTTACTACAATTCGGCCCATTCCCTCTCCGAAGAGAAATGCATCAGTTCTTATCTCAGCGTCCGTTGTGATATCAAAGCCAAGTTCATTGGGTAATGCTTCGTGCAAAAGTGTGAAAAACAGTCCTCCCATTCCAACGGGACTAGCTGAAACAATCAGATTATTTTCAATCAGATTTTTCATTGCGGCCATTAGTTTACTTTCAAATGAGAGGTTGAAGTGCATTAGAGGCCACTCTTTAATTTCAAGAAAATGGTCAAGATATTCCGAAGCATTGATGTCGTTAAACGAACGTCCAATCAGCAAAATATTATGACCCTTTTGCTTAAGTTTCGGGGTTAATATCTGATCTTTATTTTTCAATTTTCCGACCAGACTTACAATTAATGTCGGAGGAACGAAATTTTCACTGTTTGTATAATCATAAAAGATTTTCCAGTTTGGAAACTGCAGATTAAAAGCTTTTGCAGCTCCGTTGAGACCTAAACGCGCAGCCATTACCATCTCTTCAGCTTCCGGACTGGCAAATTCGACGTTATTGAGAAAAGCACTCATAGCAACGGGTTCTGCCCCATAACAAACCAATCGTCTAACGGCCTTAGCAACAATTATTTGGGCAGCAACAAAAGGATCAACAGCGAGTCTCCTGTAATCAGCATATATGGTTTGCGAAAAATATTTTCCATCCTCATCGATCTGAAATATTCCCGCATCGCTAAGATCTTCTTTCCCTACTTGGGTCGAGTCAATAGCTGACGAGGCAAATTCACTGAATATATTTACCGGAGATAAATGAGGAATTGCAATCATCGAATAGATTACATTTCGCAAATCATCAGGTTCAGGAACCTGATCGATGGTAAATACTTTATCTTCTACTACAGACATATCTTTCATTTTAGTTAAAAACCAGACAAATTTAATGGTTTAAATTGAATCAAGGTACTATTTAAACCTTTATAACAGCTATTTTTATTATTTTTAGCAGATCAAATATATTATATATTAATGAGAAAAACAGCATTAATTACAGGAGCAACTTCAGGAATTGGAAAAGCTACAGCTCAGATTCTTGCTTCAAACGGATACGATCTGATAATCACCGGCCGTCGTGAAGAGTTACTCGCTCCGCTAAAAAAAAGTATTAAAGAGGATACCAAAGCCGAGGTTATTTCACTTTGCTTCGATGTCAGAGATTTAAATCAGGTCGAAAAAGCGATTGTTTCGCTGTCAGGCAGATGGGCTGACATTGACCTGTTAGTCAACAATGCCGGCTTGGCGGTAGGTATTGAACCAGTTCATGAAGGAGTTATTGACGACTGGGAAAGAATGATTGACACAAATGTCAAGGGTCTTTTATACATCTCCCGACTAATTTCGCCCCGCATGGTTGCCAGAATGTCTGGTCATATCATTAATATTTCTTCGATCGCCGGTCACGAAATTTACCCGAACGGTGCTGCATATTGTGGTTCAAAGCATGCTGTTAAGGCAATTACAAAGGCTATGCGAATGGAATTGCTTCCTTTTGGAGTAAAAGTAAGCTCCATTAGTCCGGGCATGGTTGATACAGAATTTTCATTGGTTCGTTTTAAAGGTGACAAGGAAAGAGCAGACAGTGTTTATAAAGGACTCACTCCGCTATATGCAGCCGATATTGCGGAATCTATTCTATTTATGGTAACAAGACCAGCCCATGTAAATATTGAAGACCTTATAATTATGGCAACTGACCAGGCCAGCACCCGCGATTACCGCCGACGGTGACGTGCCTGATGCAGTATTTTTGTACCAAATAAAGCGTTACCTTTGTTCGAAATTATTGTTTTAAATTCTATATCTAATGAAAATTGAAGTTTCCAACGGTGAAATAGTGGATAAATTAACCATCGTTGAGATCAAAACAGAAAGGATTAAAGATCAGGCAAAACTTACAAATCTGCATAAAGAATACGAAATTCTGAATGATGCAGTTGCCTTGATTATCGACAAAAAAAATTCCCTGTATATTGATTTATACAATATTAACAATCAATTATGGGATATTGAAGATCATATCCGGGATCTTGAACGAAACAAGGATTTTGGCGATGACTTTATTCAAACTGCCCGGTCAGTATATGTGATCAATGACAAACGATCGGATGTAAAACGTAGCATCAATGAGCTGACAGGATCGAACCTTACAGAAGAAAAAAGTTACGAAAAATACCAATAATCGTCTGTTACCAATAATATACTTTTGACTTATCATGAGAAAGATTATCGCATTTCGATTATCTGCCATGGGAGACGTTTCATTGACTGTTCCCGCGATTAAAGCGGTGATTGAAGCAAACCCTGATCTGGAAATTACCCTGGTAACCAGAAAATTCTTCACCCCTTTTTTTTATGGCATCCCCCGGCTTCGATTGATTTATCCTGAATTGAAAGGAAAGCACAAAGGAATTAACGGGCTCATAAGGCTTTACAAAGATCTCAAAAAGGAAGGGCCTTTCGAGGCTGTTATTGATTTGCACGGCGTTATCCGAACCCGTATCATTTCCTATTTTTTCAAGAAATCGGGAATACCGTGTTTTACCATTGACAAAGGACGGAAGGAGAAAAAATTCCTGATCCATTCAAAATATATCAGGATGCTGAAGCATACTACAGAAAGGTATCTTGACACTTTTCTGGCTGCCGGTTTTAAAGGTCAGATCGGGAAAGCCCCTTACCTGAACATTGACCAGAAGGCACTTCTCAAAGCCAGTGAATTCATCACAGAAAGTGAAGAGAGTACAGGTAAATTAAGGATTGGCCTGGCACCATTTGCAACGCTTCAACCTAAAATATGGGGTATCCAAAATTTCAGGGAGCTGGTTTCTCTTATTAATAAAAATCATCAGGCAGAATTTTATCTTTTTGGAGGAGGTGCGGCTGAGATAGGTTCATTAAAAGAGTTTCAGGAATTTAGTTCCAATATCCACCTTGTTGCCGGTGAGCTTGAGCTTTCTGAAGAATTGGCGTTGATCAGCAGACTCAATTTCATGATTTCGATGGACTCGTCGAATATGCACCTTGCAGCGTTATCGGGTATTCCTACAATATCTATCTGGGGAGGTACACATCCGGCGTTCGGCTTTTTTGCTATTGGTCAGCCTTTGGAATACCATCTGCAGACACCTGCAAGTTCACTGAAATGCCGTCCTTGTTCAGTGTTTGGTGACAAACCCTGCATCTTTGCCACTCCGCGTTGCATGGAAATGGTTAAACCTCAGGATGTTTATGCAGCCCTTCTAAAATTCAGTCTTTTCAAAGTAAAAGAGAAAAAAACCTCAGTGACGCTATAAAGTTAATATCGGTCAAAACTAATCTTTTTATCAAAATAGTGAAAAATCCAATCCTCATCACTCCTGTAAAAGATTCGCTAAGAACAACCCGCGAAACCATCATTTCCCTTAGAACAAATAATCGGGACATCCCTTATTTCATTTTTGACGATTTTAGTTCCAAAGAGACCAGACGTTGGCTTGAAGGGAATGCCGAACAATATGGCTATAAAGTTGTCGGTCTAGAAAAACATACCAAAAAATCATCACCCAATTACAGGACAACACTTATTCTGGCAAGGGAAATGGCGCTTGAAAATGGCTCGCATCTGGCAATAGTTGAATCGGATGTTTTTGCCGGCAATGAAACAATTCTTGGACTAAATCAACTGGCAGATGAGCTTACAGATGCCGGATTAGTGGGTTCTGTGACTGTCGATGCCGCTGGGGAGATTAATTTCCCGTACACTTATGCTACCGCGATAGATAAACCTGCGATTTTCGCCTCCGCTAAAAGCCTAAGCTTCTGCTGTACAATAATTTCACTACAATTCCTTGAAAAATTCGATTTCAATGAGCTACCTCAAAATATGGATTGGTTCGACGTTTTTATTTCACGAAAATCGAGACAGCTGGGTTTTAGCAATTATGTGGTTAAAAACTTACCGGTAACTCATAAACCTCATAGCAGCAGACCATGGAAGCATCTGAAATATAAAAATCCAATTTTATATTATCTCAAGAAAATCATTATGCACCGTGACCGGATTTAAAAATTGAACCGATCAGCGATTTTATTTTGTCATGCCTTCGCCGGTTTGCTTTATTTTTCAGATCAAACGCGATAAGTGCTTTCATAGCATTTCCAATATCTTTATGGCATAACGTGGCATATTCTGTCGCAAGTAGTTCAAGTGTCTGACGGTCAGTGTCAAGCTGCCTGAAGTTGCATAATCCTTTTTCGAAATCTATGTGGCCAAATTTCATTCTGTTAAGGTCAACTATCTGGAAATCATAAGTATTATCGCTTCTTCGAATCAACGTATTACCAGGAGAGTAATCGAGATGAAAGATATTATTAAGGTGCAATTTTTCGTAGGTAAACCTTACCCACTGGCGAAGAATGGCATCATGGTCCGCAACCTGATAATTTAAAACCTCACGAAGGGTGAATTCATTTTTAAAGTGAATTGAGACATAATAGCTCTCTTTCAGCGTTCCTCCTTCAATACATTCCAAATAACCAATCGCAGGTGGTGTAGCAATTCCCAGTGATAAAAATTTCCTGGCATACCGGTATGATCGGGCAGCTTTTGATCCTCTGAAATAGACATATACAAAACGGTTTATGAGGTTCGGAATTTTAAATGATTTGACATTTACGAGGTAATTCCCAACAGTAAAAACCTTTACTTCATTTCTTGACTTGAAAATTGTCTCTCCCGAATCCGAAAAATCAGCAGGCAACCGGCATATCCAAGGTGCCAATTCGCTAAATTCGGGAGCTACATTATACTTTATTTTCTTACACATCACGTGGCAGGTTGCTCCTTAACTTAATAATTATGATCAAAAATGATATTGCAAAGATAGAAAACCAATTTTTCGAAATGCGTTAACATTTTGAAATAATGAAACCTTTATTAATTTTGCAGGATGAAAACAAAACTGATCATTCCCGTCATCCTGCTTTTGGCAGCGTTTTTGTTAGTCAGATGCACCGCTTGTAATTGCGGTTTTCAACCTCCGAAAGCCAAAACAAATTCGATCTGGTTTAAACGATAATCATTCCTGCCGGCACATTTGCACGCTAAGTTAATAATTTGTAAAGAACTGTCGATTTAAGACATATTTTTTTACATTTCAAATTAAGTTTGCTAGTTTTGCCGTGAAATTCAAAAAGGATTCAATTCATTCTATAATTCTCAAAACGAATAAATTATGTCTAAAATTAAAATTGGTATTAATGGTTTCGGTCGTATTGGCCGACTGGTTTTCAGAGCCGCTGTTGACAGAAGTGATGTAGAAGTTGTTGGAATCAACGATCTTATTGATGTTGATTACATGGCTTATATGTTGAAATACGATTCAACACATGGCCGTTTCGCCGGAACAGTTTCTGTTGAAGACGGTTCATTGGTTGTAAACGGCAAAAAGATTCGCGTTACTGCTGAAAGAAATCCTGCAGATCTTAAATGGAGCGAAGTTGGTGCAGAATACGTGGTAGAATCAACTGGTCTTTTTCTTGAAAAATCTAAATGCCAGGCTCACCTCGATGCCGGAGCAAAGAAAGTGATCATGTCTGCTCCTTCAAAAGACGATACGCCAATGTTCGTGATGGGTGTTAATAATACAAAATACACATCAGACATGAATTTTGTATCAAATGCTTCTTGTACAACCAACTGTCTTGCTCCTATCGCAAAGGTACTGCACGACAATTTCGGAATTCTTGAAGGTTTGATGACTACTGTGCACGCTACAACTGCAACCCAGAAAACTGTTGACAGTCCTTCAGGTAAAGACTGGCGCGGCGGACGTGGTGCAGGTCAGAATATTATTCCTTCATCAACGGGTGCTGCAAAGGCTGTTGGTAAAGTAATTCCTGAATTGAATGGCAAACTTACCGGTATGGCTTTCCGTGTTCCAACACCTGACGTATCGGTTGTTGACCTGACTGTACGGCTGGAAAAACCAGCTCCTTACAAAACAATCTGTGCAGTTATGAAAGCAGCTGCTGAAGGTGAATTAAAAGGCATTCTTGGTTATACCGAAGATGAAGTTGTTTCTACAGATTTCCAAACCGACCCACGTACATCAATCTTTGATGCAGGCGCTGGTATTGGCTTGAATGACCACTTTGTTAAGGTTGTTTCATGGTACGATAACGAATGGGGTTATTCAAACAAAGTTGTTGACCTGGTTCAGTATATGTATTCTGTTGACCACAAATAATCGGGTTTCCCCGTTTACTATAAATTTAAAAACCTGTCGGACATTGTCTGGCAGGTTTTTTTTGTATATTTTCAATTATCTGTGAGTACAGCTAATGGTATGTGATAACCATTGCAGAAAGCTGTAGAGCGGAATATTTTCCATCCATACCTGCTTTTGATAGCCCGACAAAGATGTTCTTATGCACACTTGTGGTTGGTATTTATCGAAGTAAACACGCAGACTGCGCGACTTTAAATTTATAGAGGCCTTTACTTCTATGGGAATCAGGAGGTTATCTTTTTGAATCACAAAATCAACTTCAGAAATTCCATTTTCAGGACTCCAATAAAAGGCTTTATAGGCTTGACTCATTAACTGCTGCAAAATAAACTGTTCGGATACCGTGCCTTTGAATTCAACAAATAAATCATTTTCTTTCAAAAGGATTTCCGGTGTTATTTCACCCATGGCACAGAGTAAACCTACATCATTCAGGTAAATCTTAAAATCAGACCAATCTGAATACGAATTGACGGGTAATGCGGGTTTGCTTATTCGGGTGGCTTTGTGGATAAGCCCTGCTCCTGTTAGCCATTCAATAGCCAGCTCGAAATCTTTTGCACGGGCTCCGCTTCTGAGGACATTATAAATGAACTTTGAATTTTCCTTGGCCAACTGACCTACGATAGATTGCCAAACCATTCGAATACGAGGCAGTAGTGCTATCGGTGCATGTTTGGAAAAATCATTTTCATAGGCCGTCAATATATTTTGCTGGATGGATCTTACTTTAAGATAGTTGTAATTGGCTGCAAACTCCTGCACTGCCTCAGGCATTCCCCCTATGAAATAATATTGTTTTAAAAGATTAATGTATTGTACCCTGAAAATTTCAATTAGTGTGTAATCCATAGATTGCAAGGCATTTAGAAGCTCATTTTTTCCCATGGCAGCAAGAAATTCGTGGAAGTTCAGTGGATGTAAAGTCATAAATTCAACTTTCCCAACCGGAAACGAAAAGCCCTGATGCATGGCTACACCCAAAAGGGAACCTGCAGCAAAAATGGCCAGTTCAGGATTATTTTCCTGAAAGTATTTGAGTGCAGTAATGGCTTCCGGACATGCTTGTATTTCATCAAAAATAACAAGGGTATCTTGCGAATTGATTGGGAAACCCACCACTATTTGTAAGGCAGTAAGGATTTGCTGCGTATTATAACCTTGCTTGAAAATGGCCTGCAATTCCTTTGTGCTTTCAAAATTGAAATAAGCCGTTTGATTAAATTCCTGACGTCCAAATTCCATCATCAGCCAGGTCTTGCCGACCTGCCTGGCACCTTGAATGATTAGTGGCTTTCGGTTGGCCTGATTTTTCCATTTAATCAAAAAAGCGTATGCGTCTCGTATCATAGTAAAATAAGGCTTTATGAGACAAAGTTAATAAATAAATCATTTAAAGTGTAATTACAAACACTTTTATATACTTATTAATGTGTTTCAATTACATTTTAAGTGATTTAACAATAGTAAATATAACGAGTCATATTTGATATGACTCGTCCTCGAGTTTTGTTTACTTTTTCTTTAACCATATTTCAGGACCAGGCAAACTGAATGCGCAGACTGCGCGACTTTAAATTTATCGGGGCTTTTACTTCAATGGGATTTAGGAGAATATCCTTTATTTTTAATTATTGAGATACAAAAGGAGAGCCATCGGCAGCATTTACAAGATCTTCTTCATATATTCGCTGGGTGTGGTGCCGCTCCACTGCTTAAAAGAGCGGATAAAGGTACTTTGCGAAGAGAAACCCGATTTTGAGGCAATGGTTTGTAAGGTCAGCTGGCCTGCTTCTCCTTGATTGATTAACGTTTTTGCATATTCAATACGAAGGCTGTTGCGCCAATCGGGAAACGGCATCAGCCGGATCGAGTTGAAGTAATAGGTTAAATGATGAGCCGGAATTCCGGAATCGTCTCCCAGTTTCCTTTTCAGATTCCCTCGCCATTCTGATTACCGGGTTTATCTTTTTTCCCTTTTAAAGCATCGATCGTTTCGTCAACCTGATCTCCGATTTTTAGTCCTGCTTCTTTTGCCTTTCTAAGTAATTCACTTGCCTGATTTCCTGTTTTTTCCTTGAACGTTTCAATTTTAGCGCTCATCTCGCCGCTATGAATTTCCTCAGACTTAGCTTCTATAAAATCTTCGACCTTCCCAAAAAAACCGGAAATCTTTACAAAGGTATCGCTGCTTTTAACCTGATCAATTTTTTCCGTGAAATAATCTTCGGCTTTGTCGGCTAGATCTTTTCCCTTTTCAATAAGCTCTTCAGCCTTATCTGACAAGTCATTTCCCGGTTTATCTTCCTTCTTTTTATTCTCGTCGCTCATCTCTTTATATCTTTAGTTTTACAATTAATGGAAACAACTAAATTACGATTAAAATTTACTAATTCATAATGCCTATCTTTGGCGATTCTTTGGGTTTGAAAACAAAATATGTCTGAAAACAGAATCTGTAAATTATTTGGAATTAAGTATCCGGTCGTTCAAGGAGGAATGGTATGGTGCTCGGGATGGAGACTTGCATCGGCAGTCAGTAATTGCGGTGGACTGGGCTTGATTGGAGCCGGATCGATGCATCCCGAAGTATTGGAATCACACATCCGGAAAACAAAACTGGTTACAAACAACCCATTCGGAGTAAACATTCCATTGCTTTATCCAGAGATAGATCGTCTTATTGAAATCATCATCAATGAGAAGGTAAAGATCGTATTTACTTCAGCAGGTTCGCCAAAAAAATGGACATCAGCGCTTCATGAACATGGCATTATTGTTGCTCATGTTGTATCGTCTGCAACTTTTGCAAAAAAAAGCGAAGATGCGGGTGTTGATGCGATTGTAGCGGAAGGATTTGAAGCCGGAGGACATAATGGCCGTGAGGAGACGACTACCCTGGCATTAATACCATCGGTCAGAGCTGCAACTTCGCTTCCCCTGATCAGTGCAGGAGGAATCGCTTCAGGCAGCGCGATGCTTGCAACAATGGTACTTGGAGCTGACGGGATCCAGATTGGGTCCAGGTTCGCGATATCTAACGAATCGTCGGCACATGAGAATTTCAAGAACTATGTGGTTAATTCCAGAGAAGGAGATACACTATTGTCAATCAAGAATTTAACTCCCGTACGTCTGCTACGGAATAAATTTTTCAATCAGATACGAGATGCGGAAGCTCATTGCGCATCGAATGAAGAGCTTAAAAATATTCTGGGTAAAGGGCGTGCGAAAGCAGGAATCTTTGAGGGCGATCTTGACGAGGGAGAATTGGAAATTGGTCAGGTTGCATCTATGATCAGCAAAGTTCAGCCGGTGTCTGAAATCATGGAAAATATTATCAAAGAATACCATTTTGCGCTTAATAAATTACAAAATTCATCTTTATATAAATTCGATAACGAATGATTCAGTTTGAAAAAAATAAACTCCCAAATGGATTGCGTGTTATCGTTCATACCGATACAACCACGCCATTTGTTGCAGTAAATGTTTGTTATAATGTAGGCGCCAAACACGAAGATCCTTCAAGAACCGGATTTGCCCATCTTTTCGAACACCTTACCTTTGGCGGGTCTCAAAATGTTCCCGATTTCGACACACCGGTTCAAAACGCTGGCGGAACGAATAATGCATTCACAACCAATGACATCACAAATTATTACATTACAATCCCTGCCAATAATATAGAAACGGCTTTATGGCTGGAGTCCGACCGGATGCTTGGTCCTAAATTTACAAAAAAGGGACTTGAGGTTCAACGAAATGTAGTGATTGAAGAGTTCCGGCAACGTAATCTGAATAAACCCTATGGAGATACATGGCATTTAATGCGTGATCTTTCCTACAAAGTCCATCCATATCGCTGGCCGACCATAGGTTTAATACCCGAACATATCGAGCAGGCCACAATGGAGGAAGTGAAAGATTTTTTCTTCCATCACTATGCCCCTAACAACGCTGTTCTGGTCATTGCCGGAAACATCGGATATGACCATGCTTTTCAGTTAGCCGAAAAATGGTTCAGCGATATTCCGCAAAGAGAAATAAAAAATAATTTAATAATACCTGAGCCGGTTCAAGTAAAGGACCGCGAACTGACTGTTCACCGGGATGTCCCGATCGACACTTTTTACGTTGCCTGGCACATGAGTTCACGCCTGAATCCCGATTTTTATGCTGCTGATCTGCTTTCCGATATTTTGTCCGGAGGAAATTCTTCGCGCATTGAAGAAAGACTGGTGAAAGGGGCAAAACTGTTCTCTGAAGCGGATGTTTTTCTAAGCGGCGAAAATGATCCGGGTTTATTTGTTGCAACCGGGAAAATCAACGAAGGGGTGGATTTTGAATTTGCGCGTGAAGCGATGATCAAAGAGGTTAAACTAACAGTTGATGCTCTGGTCACTGATCGTGAATTGGAAAAAGTTCAAAATAAAGTTGAGGCTGAGCAGGTTTTTAATGAGATAGGCTATTTGGAAAAAGCCATGCAGCTGGCTTCCTACGAAATTCTTGGTGATGCCGGATTGATCAATGAACAGGCAGAGCACTACCGTAGTGTAACTTCGGAGGATATTCGAAGAGTATCAGCCACCATTCTGCGGGAAGGAAATTGCAACACGCTGAACTATTTATCATTAAAAAAGTAATTCATGACAATTAAAAGAAATATACCACCCCGGATATGGAGCGTCGATCATGTTGAATATATCGCGCCAGGCCGGCATAATCTCGATAATGGCGTCGAATTATTTACAATGAACAGCGGGTCTCAGGAAGTGGTCAAAATTGACTTCTCTTTTAAGGCAGGCAGTTGGTATGGCAACTCAAGATTAGACAGTTCGATGGTCGCATCAATGTTGCAGGAGGGAACGTCCAATTTTAAAGCCTCCGAAATCGCCGATACATTTGATTTTTTCGGAGCTCAGTTTGCATCTACCTCTTCATACGACAACAACTATATTAGTCTTTTATCTCTTAAGAAATACCTGCCACGACTACTGCCCATGTTATCCGAAATTATCAGGGAACCTTCGTTTCCGGAAGAGGAGTTTGAAATATTACGACAAAAAAGAAAACAGCGTGCAATTGTTGATGCAGGCAGAGTCGGTTTAATAGCTCAAAGGAGTTTTTTACGCAATCTGTTTGGCGAAGGTCATCCTTATGCTCCTGTTGCTTCTCCGGGATTCTACGATACCATTTCTCTTGAAGGAGTTAAATCACACTACAAAAGCTTCTATCGCTCCGATAGGATGACGATTACGGCTTCCGGGTTTATCGATACGGAAGTTATTAAACTTATTGAGGAGAATTTCAGCTCTGCATGGAGCAGTCCAAGTTTGAAAGATAAAACCAATGGGTTATTATTGCCGGTAGCAGAAAAAAAGATGTTTATTGAAAGAGAGAGCGCGAACCAAAATGCAGTTGCGATTGGAAAGCATTTCCCGACTCAGAATCATCCCGACTTTCCGGGAATCAAATTACTTTGCACTATTCTGGGCGGATATTTCGGATCGCGGCTTATGTCGAATATCCGCGAGGACAAAGGCTACACTTATTCTATTCAAGCTTCACCAATTTCTTTTGTACACAATGGGTTATTGCTCATATTCGCTGAAGTGAAGACCGATAAAACAAACGAAACGGTGAATGAAATTTTCCATGAAATAGTTAAGCTGAGGGAGGAAATGATTTTGCAGGATGAGCTTATTCCGATTCAAAATTATTTACTTGGCCGAATACTTGAGGATTTCGATGGTCCTTTTGCCAGAGCCCAAACCTTTTCTTCTTTACGGGAAGCAGGAATGGATTTTGATTATTATGAAAGGCTGATTAATTCTATAAAAACCACAACTCCGGCTGAAATAAGAGAACTGGCTCAAAAATACCTTGCGCCGGAATCGATGAGTACAATCATTGCAGGAACAAGGTAATGTGCTAATTGATACAGGAATGATAACTCGTCATTTCAAAGATTGACTCTTTTATCGATCAGATACAGGTTGCGTTCGACTGAACTGCGCGAAATCAGCTCTCCTAAAAATCCGGCAAGGAATAGTTGTGTTCCTATAATCATGGATGTTAACGCGAGGTAAAAATAGGAGCTTTGTGTTACCCGTTCAATCAAAATTCCATTTGCGAGATTAACCAGCTTATGAACGCCCAACCAGGTAACATCCAAAAATCCAAGGAGGAACATCAATGATCCAAGGGTGCCAAAGAGGTGCATGGGTCGTTTCCCAAAGCGTGAGATAAATGATATCGACATAAGATCGAGATAACCGAATATAAAACGGCTGAGTCCAAATTTAGTTACACCATACTTACGGGCCTGGTGTTGCACTTCACACTCTCCAATATTCGAATATCCGGCTTGTTTTGCCATATATGGAATATACCGGTGCATTTCGCCATAGACTTCGATGCTTTTGACAACCTCAAGTTTATAGGCCTTTAATCCGCAGTTAAAGTCGTGCAGTTTTATTCCGGTAACATAACTGGCTGTCGCGTTATAGAGTTTACTGGGTAATGTCTTGGATATCGGGTCGTAACGCTTTTTCTTCCAGCCACTTACGAGATCATAGCGGTCTTCCGTAATCATGCGGTACAATTCCGGAATTTCGTCCGGACTGTCCTGCAAATCAGCGTCCATTGTAATCACCACATCGCCTTGGCTGGCTTGAAAAGCCATGTGGAGCGCTGCGCTTTTGCC
>JBAXOA010000076.1:0-22211 GCA_037133495.1 Mariniphaga sp.
GGTCACCGACGACATTGCAATAATCGGCCGGCCCCTGAAAGAATGACCTGCTCCACGTATAAAATCTATTTGTCCGCCTACACCTGAGTAGTGTTTGATCCCGATTGAATCAGCACAAACCTGACCTGTTAAATCGATTGCCAAAGCAGAATTTATAGCAGTAACGCGATCAAGCTTGCGAATCACCGCAACATTATTTGTATGCGAAACGTCCATCATTGCCACCATCGGGTTGTCATCAATAAAATCATACAACTCTTTTGTTCCCATAAGAAAAGATGCCACCATCTTACCTTTGTCTATATTTTTCAGTCTTCCGTTCACAACACCTTTCTCAACGAGCGGAAGAATTCCATCGGCAAACATTTCAGTATGCACCCCCAGATCTTTGTGATTACCAAGCTGTGCCAAAACAGCGTTCGGAATTCCGCCTATTCCCATTTGCAAACATGCACCATCTTCAATTAGTGCAGCAGCATTCTTGCCAATAGCAATCTCAATTTCCGTTAAAGGCTCAAGTTTATGAGCATAAAGGGGTGAATCATCTTCGACAAAAATATCAATCTGTTCGAGTTTGATCATTGCATCACCCCAGGCACGCGGAACAAAAGGATTCACGAGAGCAATCACTACATCAGCACATTCAACTGCCGCAAGTGTTGCTTCAACGGAAGTTCCAAGAGAAACATAACCATGCTTGTCGGGAACCGATACCATAATCATTGCAACATTGACTTTCAAATATCCTTCTCTCATTAATTTTTGAGTCTCGCTCAGGAAAACCGGGATATAATCGGCATAACCAGCTTGAGTTTGCTTGCGCAGATTTCCCCCTACAAAGAATTGCTGTACATCGAATATTCCTTCAAATTCGGGATTTGCATAGTCAACAATACCTTCAATATGTATGTGTTGAATTTTAACGTCAACCAACTCCCCTGCCCGCCCACGCTCAACCATCGCTTTAATCAGCGGATGCGGTGTGACAGCAACCCCGCTTAAATGTACCCTGTCGCCGGATTTAATAACTTTAACAGCCTCATTGGCAGTAACATATTTAACTTGTTTCATAGAATCTATTAATTATTTTAATGTGGCTAAAGTAAAAATTAATATGAGGGTGTAATAGGATATTAGTGGTCAAAAGAACTTTTTTTTCAACACGGAACAAATTGTATAAATTATTTTATTTAACGTATTAGGCGCACAATTATTGATTCATGTCCTTGAACATTCTCAAACTTTTGTATGTTTGTTTTTTAATAAAGCGATTTTAAAATGACAAAATACGATCTGGCTGTTATAGGCAGCGGTCCCGGAGGCTTTGCCGCGACAATGAGAGCCATTGATTTTGGCAAAAATGTCTGTCTTATCGAAGCCGGTCATATCGGGGGGAATGGAATAATGAACGGTCCGTTAACTTCAAAAACGATGTGGGAACTGTCTGTTGATTATTCAATTGCAGCAGCTATCGACAGAGGTTACCGCGCTTCAGGATTACAGGTTGACTACAGCATGGTTAAAAAGACCGTTATGGCAGCGGCTAAAACAAAGCAATATCAAATGCTTTCGCAAATCGAATCTTTCTCGGTACAAAATAATAACGACTCAGGAACCATATCCTATAAGCGTGGTTTCGCAAAATTCATTGACCGCAATACACTCCAAATTGACGGTGAGAATGGAATAGAAATCATAGAAGCTGAATTTATTATTATCGCTACCGGATCAAAACCCCGTGAGCTTCCCGAATTACCGGTTGATCAAAAACAAATTTTTGATTCTGACGGGTTGCTTAATCTGGAACGTTTTCCTGAACGAATGATGATACTTGGATCAGGAATCATTGGTTGCGAATTTGCTACCATCTTTTCCAATTTCCGGCAAACAGAAGTACATTTGTTGGACCGGACTCATCGGGTGATCCCCTTTGAAGATGATGATGTGAGTGATTTTGTCTCGAATAATCTGGAAAAGAACGGAGTAATTATTCACCATACAGCTAACCTTCGCACGGTAAGAAAAGAAAAAGACCATATTGAAGTGGTACTTGATTACGATGACGGGCATAGTCAGGTAGTCGAGGTCGATATTATTTTGGTTTCAATTGGACGGGATGCAAATACCGCTGGTCTGGGCCTCGAAAATGTCGCAATAAAACCAAATGTCAAAGGCTATCTTCATATCAATGAAGAGTGTGCTATCGGAGAATTCAACAAATGCAATATCTTTGCCGCTGGTGACGTAACCGGTCAGAAGGCGCTTTACGGTGTCGCCGAAGAGCAGGGAAGATTTATCGTGGAGGCCATCTTCGGCAAGTCAACCTACCGCCTCGATTACTCTTATATGCCAACGCTGATGTTTTTTAAGCCCGAACTTGCTTCTGTTGGAGCCAATGAAAAAGTGTTACGAGAGAAAAAAATACCCTATAAGGCAATTTATTACTCCAATGAACTCATCAATCGTGCCATAGCTATGCGAAGCACAAATGGTTTTGTAAAAATTATCGTAAGTAACGACGGCTCTGAAAAAATTCTTGGAATGCGTGCTGCCGGACCACAGGCTTCGGCTTTTATTGTCTCGATTGCTTACCTGATTAATTCGGATATCCGGTTGCATGAAGTTCTGCAAAGTATTCATCCTCACCCTAGTATCACCGAAGGTATTCAAGAGTGTATCCGGATTTTTTATAACCAATCGATATACAAGCCAAAAGCTTTTCCATCTCTGATCAAGGTGAATGAATGGAAACCGGAATAATTCCAGCTGGTTACGGGTTACTGGTCAGCAAGCAGGAACCCGGTAACCCGTAACCTCTCGTAATCTGTTACAGGTTACAAGTAACCCGTTAAACCCGTAACCCTTTCCATAACACTGTGAAACCCCGTGTACCTCTTTACCCGTAGCCTTTAGTATTTTTTTCTATACCTTTGTCGCCAGTTACAACCTTGATTCTGTCAATTTAAACATACTCAAATGATCCTCTTTTTTAAAGGAAAATCAAATTTGCTTGCGGTGGATTCGCATAAGGAATTATCAGTTTCGGATATAAACAAACTTATCTGGTTATTTGATGAAGCCGTTTTGATTCCCTCGGATTATGTTGCCGGGATTTTTATAGGTCCTCGAAAAGAGATGATTACACCCTGGAGCACCAATGCTGTCGAAATCACTCAGAATATGGGAATCGAGGGAATTTTCAGAATAGAAGAGTTTTTTCAGGTTGATTCGGAACATCCGAAATATGATCCTATGCTTCAGGTTGTTTATAAAGGGCTTGATCAGAAAATTTTTGTTATAAATCATCTTCCGGAACCCGTTATTTTAGTTGAAGATATTGCGGCGTACAGCGCTCGCGAAGGATTGGCTTTAAGCGAAGATGAAGTCACCTATCTCAATGATGTTTCGCAGAAACTTGGTCGCCAACTAACAGACAGCGAGGTATTTGGGTTTTCCCAGGTCAATTCAGAGCATTGTCGTCACAAAATATTTAACGGAAATTTCATAATTGATGGCGTAGAGCAACCTTCAACTCTTTTCCAGTTAATTAAGAAAACCACCAAGATCAATCCCAATACTATTCTCTCGGCCTATAAGGATAATTGCTCATTTAGCAATGGTCCTGATTCAGAGCAGTTTGCGCCGATCACACAAGACAAACCCGATTTTTTTCAGGTTACAGACATTAAAACTGTACTATCATTAAAGGCAGAGACTCATAATTTCCCTACAACTGTTGAACCATTTAATGGCGCGGCGACTGGAACCGGAGGGGAAATACGGGATCGGATGGCAGGAGGGAAAGGGAGTTTTCCCATCGCCGGAACAGCAGTCTACATGACCGCCTATTCGAGAAACGATGAAGAAGGACGGTTATGGGAAGATGCTACTGCGCCACGCCCATGGTTATATCAGACACCTGAAGAAATCCTGATAAAAGCTTCAAACGGTGCTTCCGATTTTGGAAATAAATTTGGCCAGCCACTTATTAATGGTTCGGTTTTGACTTTCGAACATTTCGAAAATCAAAAGAAATTTGGTTACGATAAAGTGATAATGCAGGCAGGAGGCATTGGATACGCACGTCATGAGGATTGCCTCAAAAGCGTTCCCGGAGTCGGGGATAAGGTAGTGTTGTTGGGTGGCGATAATTACCGGATCGGAATGGGTGGCGGAGCTGTTTCTTCAGTTGATACCGGTGAATTTGAGAGTCATATTGAATTAAATGCCGTTCAGCGCGCTAATCCCGAAATGCAAAAAAGGGCCTATAATACAATCAGGGCTTTGGCAGAATCAGGCAACAATCCAATTATTTCGATCCATGATCACGGAGCGGGAGGACATTTGAACTGCCTTTCAGAACTGGTGGAAGAGACCGGCGGTGAGATTTATATTGACCGTTTACCGGTTGGTGATCCTACCCTTTCGGCAAAAGAAATTGTTGGAAACGAATCGCAGGAGAGAATGGGATTTGTGACCAGTGGTGAATATATCGAACTGATTACTCGTATTGCTGAGCGGGAACGTTCTCCAATTTATGTAATCGGAGAAACTACAGGCAATCATAAATTCACGTTTATAAACAGAAAAACCGGTGAAAAACCAATTAATTGGGAACTGGCCTATATGTTTGGTAAACCGCCTAAAACGGTATTGGAAGATGAATCGAAAGTGGCGACCTATTCAGGACTCAAATACGATCAATCACAAATCAATCAATACATTGAACAGGTGCTGCAACTCGAATCAGTGGGTTGCAAAGACTGGCTGACCAATAAAGTCGACCGCTCGGTAACCGGAAAGATTGCGAAACAACAATGTGCCGGCAAATTGCAGCTGCCTTTAAACAATTTGGGTGTAGTTGCGATAGACTACCAGGGTGTTAAGGGAATTGCCACTTCACTTGGACATGCGCCGGTGGCAGGATTAATTGATGCCGCCAATGGCTCCATACTTTCAATTGCAGAATCGCTGACCAATATAATCTGGGCACCATTCACCCATGGCATTAAAGGAATTTCGCTGTCAGCCAACTGGATGTGGCCGGCAAAGAATCAGGGTGAGAATTTTCGTCTGTACAGCGGTGTTGAAGCTGCTTCCGGTTTTGCCTGTGCCCTGGGAATTAATATTCCTACCGGGAAGGACTCACTGTCGATGACCCAAAAATATAAGAACGATGTGGTTTATGCTCCGGGAACAGTAATTATTTCTGCCTCAGGCGAAGTTTCGGACATTCGTAAAGTCGTTGAACCTGTTTTAGTTGTCGATCCTTCAAAACCAGTTTATTACATAGATTTTTCTAAGACATCTAAATCACTGGGAGGCAGTTCATTGGCTCAAATATTGAGTCAATTGGGTGAAAATACACCTACTGTCAGTGATGCGGCCTATTTTGCAAGAGCATTCAATGTCATACAAAATCTAATTGAAAATCAATCCATTCTGGCCGGTCACGATATTTCTTCGGGAGGTATACTTACAACATTACTCGAAATGTGTTTTGCACAAAATCAGGGTGGTATTGAAGTAAACCTTACGGGATTAAACGAAACGGATAGTGTAAAAGTTCTGTTCAGCGAAAATCCAGGTATTATCGTTCAGCCTCAAGATGCCGCAACATTCGAAGAAGTACTAAATAACAGTGAAATAGCCTTCATTAAGATTGGAATACCGACAATGACCCGTCAAATTTCGATTATTAATGGCTCTGATAAGTTTACATTCGACATTGATTATTTGCGGGATAAATGGTTCAGACCATCTTATCTGCTCGATCGCAGGCAGAGTAGTGAAAAGCTGGCACTGGAGCGATTTGCAAATTATAAGAAAAATGAACTGAAATTTGAATTCGGAGGTTTCACCGGAAATTTTAAGGATTTGGCTATTGATCCGAAGCGACGTCAGCCTTCAGGAATAAAGGCTGCAATTATTCGTGAAAAGGGAGGAAATGGTGACCGCGAAATGGCGTGGAGCATGTATTTGGCAGGTTTTGATGTTAAAGATGTGCACATGACCGATTTGATCAGTGGGCGCGAGACACTTGAAGACCTGAATTTTATTGTATTTGTTGGTGGATTTTCTAACTCAGATGTACTTGGTTCGGCTAAAGGTTGGGCAGGTGCATTTAAATTTAATGAGAAAGCAAAAATTGCACTCGATAATTTTTATAAAAGAACTGATACACTGAGTCTTGGAATCTGTAATGGCTGCCAGCTCATGGTTGAACTCGGACTTGTTAATCCCGGACATGCTCAGCCTGTAAAAATGGCTCATAATTCCTCGCATAAATTTGAGTCTTGTTTTGTAAGCGTAGATGTCCTCGAAAATCAGTCTGTAATGTTTAAGTCACTTTCAGGCAAAAGTCTTGGCGTTTGGGTGGCTCACGGCGAAGGGAAATTTGTAATGCCTTATGAAGAAGCGAAATACCAGATTCCGGTAAAATTTTCTTATAGCAACTATCCCGGCAATCCAAATGGATCAGATTTTAATACAGCAGCGATTTGTTCGGAAGATGGCCGGCATTTAGCAATGATGCCTCATATTGAAAGGGCGATATATCCATGGCAATGGGCAAATTATCCGGCAGATCGGAAAAATGAGCAGGTTACGCCATGGATCGAAGCTTTTGTGAATGCTCTAAACTGGATTAAAGGAAATTAAGGTTACTGAATTCTTTCTTGACAAAAGCCGAAAATCATAGTAATTCTTTTAAAATCGAAAAACTCCTTGTGAGATTAACTAACAAGGAGTTTTAAGAATGATCTATCGGACTAACGAAGACTTTACTAATTTATCAAAACCATACACCAACTAGTTGATGAACTCACTTAGCCATTTTCCTAATTTTTTGCGTGCAAAGAATATCCGGCTCTTTACGGTACCCAATGGTAAATCAAGTTTTTCAGCGATTTCTTTATATTTAAATCCACTTAAGAAGAGCTGAAAAGGTTCGCGAAACTCAATCTCAAGCATATCGATTTTCTTATATATCTCCTTTTCAGCATGAATTGAATCAGCTGCAGGAGAATAATCATCTTTCGAAAAAGACATCTGAAGTTTATGGGACGAGCTATCAAGTGTTGCCTTAGCTTTTACGTTTCTCCGATAATCATTGATGAAAGTATTTTTCATAATGGTATAAACCCAAGCCATAAGATTGGTATCTGCAGAGAATTTATCACGGTATGTAAGTGCTTTTAAATAAGTTTCCTGTACCAGATCATGGGCTTTATCGGAATCACTTGTTAAGCTTAAAGCGAAATAGTAAAGTTTACTATGAAGTCCTGTCAGGGAATTTTGAAATTGTATCTGTGTCATAGCGAAAAGTAATAGTTAATGATCAAATATGTGTTCTCAATTATCAAACAACACTTCAAAGATACCAAACGTAATATTAAAAACAAATTAATTTTTGTTCTCCTATTGATAAAATAATTTGCTATTTCGATTAATTCTAAATAGTAAAATTACAACTACCATTGTTTCAATAAGATTCAGCAAAAATTGTCCTTCAATATAAATTACATTAAAACAGAAATAATGTCATTTTATCGCTAAAATCAACAGTAAAGTCGTATTTTAACAATGTGAAGTACATATGCTCCTGCTTGCAAGCACTTCATCAATGAAAATCAGCCAATAGCTATTCTTTTTATCAATTTAAAACCTTATATTTACAGTACAGTAAAAAGAAGTAACTGTAATTATGTATTTCGAAGAGATAAATGTGCCAGAAAATATTCTTAGAACTTTATCCTCTTCTTATATGTTTCGTAGTATTTAACATTAAATTTTAACATGATATCATCTATTCGAATTGCGATCATTGGCCTGGGGTATGTTGGACTTCCATTGGCGCGCCTCTTTGCTACTAAATACCCTGTCGTTGGCTTTGATGTTAATCAACAGAGAGTGAATGAAATAAATAAGGGATTCGACCACACCCTTGAATTAAATGAGGATATCCTCCGTTCAGCGTTGGTTTCAGAAAACCCCGTAATTACAGATACAAATGGTCTTTTTTGTTCATTCAATCCAGAAGATATTAAAGGGTGCAATTTTTATATTGTTACTGTTCCCACACCTGTAGATAAAAATAACCGTCCCGATCTCACTCCACTTCTGAAGGCATCTGAAACCGTAGGACGTGCAATCTCTAAGGGAGATATTGTAGTTTACGAATCGACTGTCTATCCCGGCGCTACCGAAGATGATTGTCTTCCAATTGTAGAAAAAGTATCTGGTTTTAAATACAATACTGATTTTTTTGCAGGCTATAGTCCTGAAAGGATCAATCCTGGCGATAAAGAACACACGGTCGAAAAGATCAAAAAAGTGACTTCCGGGTCTACACCCGAAATTGCTGAAATCGTTGATCTGGCTTATCGATCAGTAATTCAGGCAGGTACACATAAGGCATCTTCTATTAGAGTTGCTGAAGCTGCAAAAGTGATCGAAAATAGTCAGCGTGATATCAATATTGCTTTTGTCAACGAGCTGGCTAAGATCTTTAATGCAATGAAGATTGACACCCACGATGTATTGGAAGCGGCCGGAACAAAATGGAATTTTCTTGCGTTTAAACCTGGACTCGTAGGAGGGCATTGCATTGGAGTTGACCCATATTATCTCGCACAAAAAGCTCAGGAGGCAGGATATCATCCTGAGATTATTCTGGCAGGGCGTCGAATGAACGATAGTATGGGGCAATACGTTGCAACTGAAGTTGTGAAACTGATGATCCAAAATGAGGTAAGAGTCAAAAACTCAAAAATTTTAATGCTTGGAATTACATTCAAGGAAAATTGTCCGGATATCAGGAATACCAAGGCAACCGATATATATCATGAGTTAATTAGTTATGGAATTGCTGTGGATGTATATGATCCATGGGCTTCACCGGAAGAAGTCAAACACGAATATGGTATAACCATCATCAAGCAGCTTGACGAATCTGTAAATTATGGTGCTGTAATCCTTGCAGTTGCACATAATGAATTTATGAAAATCGATCTGCAGACTTTTAAATCCAGAGGTGCTATTCTTTATGATGTAAAAGGAATTCTGCCGCGTGATCTGGTACACGCCAGACTCTAATAAAAATTCATTAAATTTAAAAACCTTATGATAATTGCAGTAGATTTTGATGGAACAATTGTTGAACATCGGTATCCTGCAATCGGGAAAGAACTGCCATTTGCACTCTCCACTATTAAGGCGATGCAAAAGAAGCAGCATCAGATTATTCTTTGGACTTTCAGATATGGAAAGGAGCTGGATGAAGCTATTGATTTTTGCAAAAAGCGGGGAGTTGAATTTTATGCTGTTAATAAAAGTTATCCTGAAGAGCTGTTTGACGAATCAATTAGCAGAAAGATCAATGCCGATTTGTTTGTTGATGACAGGATCATCGGGGGATTTCCGGGGTGGGGTGAAATTTATCACGCAATTTGTCCAGAAGAGGTGAACAGACACAAATAATACCGAAATTACTTACAAAAAAATGCCCGTTTTTTGCGGGCATTTTTGTTTAACTCATCTCCAGAGGAACATCGTGAAGCTCCCACCAGGGAAGACCATGAAGATTCAACTGTTCCATAAACGGATCAGGATTAAATTCTTCTACATTAAAAACACCCGGAGTTTTCCACTTTTCCTGCATGAACATCATAGCACCGATCATTGCAGGCACACCAGTAGTATAACTTACGGCCTGTGTGCCTGTTTCAGCATAGGCAGCTTCGTGACTACAATTATTATAAATATAGTAAGTCTTTTTCTTTTTATCCTTAATACCCTTAATCCTGCAGCCAATGGAGGTTTCTCCTTTGTAATTTGCACCAAGCTCCTCCGGAGCGGGAAGAACAGCCTTTAGAAATTGAATCGGCACGATCTCTTTCCCCTCATAAATGATCGGTTTAATACCAGCCATTCCAATATTCTGAATAACACGCAGATGGGTTAGATATTCCTGTCCAAAAGTCATCCAGAACCGTGCTTTCTTCAGCGTAGGAAAGTTTTTCACCAACGATTCCAGCTCTTCGTGATAGATCACATATGATTCCCGCTCTCCAATATGAGGATAAGTCAGCGGTTTATGGATTTCATGAGGCTCAGTTACAACCCATTCACCATTTTCCCAGTATTTTCCCTTTTGGGTCACTTCCCTGATATTGATCTCTGGATTAAAATTAGTGGCAAAGGGTTTTCCGTGATCTCCTGCATTACAATCAACAATATCGAGGTAGTGAATTTCATCAAAAACATATTTGGCTGCCCAGGCAGTAAAAATGCTTGTTACCCCCGGGTCGAAACCACAGCCGAGAATTGCAGTCAGTCCTGCTTTTTTAAACCTCTCGTGATAGTTCCATTGCCATTTGTATTCAAATTTAGCCTCGTCTCTTGGCTCATAATTGGCAGTATCGAGATACGAGACACCAGTTTCCAGACATGCATCCATAATATTAAGGTCCTGATATGGAAGGGCTACATTAACAACAAGATCCGGATTAAACGAACGGATCAATTGCACCATTTGCGGTACAATATCAGCATCTACCTGGGCGGTCTGTATCCTGTTCCCGCCAATCCGCGCAGCGATTGAATCACATTTCGACTTGGTTCGGCTGGCAAGCATTATCTCGGTAAAGACATCCGGCAGACCTGCCATTTTATGTGCAACGACAGTTCCAACACCACCGGCACCAATGATCAAAACTTTTCCCATCTAATGTTCTTAATTAACAGAGTTAAACAATGATTTTGATTGCAAAATAACCATATTTTTTGGTGCTTTCAACTGACTTTTGTTCTAAAAGATAAATATTGCGTATTTTTAGAACGGGTTCGCTTTTTTGCGAAATACAAATTACGATTAAAATAAGGGACGATGAGTTATAAGTTATGAAAAAAATCATTCTGATTTCTTTGTGTTTATTCCAGATGATAGCGTTGCAGTCTCAACCATCTCATCCTAAAATAATTAATACAGCTTCGCCATGGACTTACTGGTGGTGGCATGGCAGCGCTGTTGACAAAAAAGGCATAACAGCTCAGTTGGAGCAGTTTAAAAAATCAGGACTTGGCGGCGCACACATTATTCCCATTTATGGCGTAAAGGGTTATGAGAGTCAATTTCGTCCCTTCCTATCGAAAGAATGGCTTGAAATATTTCGGTTCACTTGCTCCGAAGCTAATAGATTAGGACTTGGAATCGATCTGTCGACCGGTACCGGATGGCCCTTCGGAGGCCCTGGCATCAGTAAAAATAATGGGGCCAAACAAATAATATTCAATGAGTTTAATGCCAATGATACCGTAAAAATAAAGGAATTATTGCTCAATGCTGGATTTTCGGATGCAGCAGCTTATGCCATTGACAACGACGGCATTTACCGGCAAATTAATAAAACAGAATTAGAAAGATTACTGATAAATCCGGATAAACAAAAATACCTGTCGATCACTTATGAACCAACAAAGCAAATGGTTAAGAGGGCAGCACCCGGCGGTGAAGGGCTGGTAGTTGATCATTTCGATCCGAAAGCGATGAAACAATATCTGAGTATTTTTGATTCAACATTGCTGTCCCGATCAAACAATCTTCTGCCACGCGCAATGTATAACGACTCTTATGAGGTTTACAAGGCCAACTGGACGACAGCTTTTTTTGATGCCTTCAGAAAACGGCATCAGTACGATTTAAAAGAAATCATTTATGTTGTAAGCCCTGGTTATCCAGATGGCCTGCTGAAACAGAATGTGACTTCGGATTTTCGTGAAACGCTTGCTTCATTGCATTATGAAGGAGCCGCAACCTGGGTAACGTGGTGTGCAAACCATAAATTGATCTCCCGATATCAGTCACATGGTTCGCCCGGCAACCTTCTCGATCTGTATGCTCTTGCCGATATTCCTGAGACAGAATCATTTGGAAGCAGCGCTTTCACAATTCCACTTGTACGCACAGATCCGGATTTTGAACCTAAGAACTTTGGAAGACCGAATCCTCTGATGATGAAGTTCGCCTCCTCTCCTGCTCATTTGCTTGGAAAAAAATTAGTTGCATCTGAATCAACTACCTGGCTTGGGAACCATTTTAAGGTTGCACTTTCACAGATAATGCCTTAGATTGATGAACTATTTACTGCCGGAATCAATCATATTTTCTACCACGGCACCACCTATTCGCCTGCTGACGAACCATTTCCCGGATGGCTCTTCTATGCTTCGACAAACTATGGGTCGAATTCCCATTTTTATCACGAGTTTCCATTACTCAACCGATATATCACGAATTGTCAAAAGCTTCTTCAATCCTCTGATCCTGATAATGACATACTTGTATATTTACCCATTTACGATTTTCTGGCTGATACCAAAGAACCACTTTTAACTCTTTTTTCTGTTCATTTTGCCGAAAAATGGTTCCTGAATACCCCTTTTGGAAAATTATCTGAGCAGCTGTGGAAAACCGGTTATGGATTTGATTACATCTCTGATTTGCAAATCAGTCAGTTGAAGGTTAACCCTGACAAAAGTGTTTCTGCCAACAAGAGCAGATATCAGACAATTATTATTCCGAAAACAACGCATATGACAGCTGAAACATTGAAAAATCTGAATGTTTTGGCAAAGCAAGGCGTAAAAATCATTTTTGATCAGCAAATGCCTGAATTACTTCCCGGGAAGGGCCGCTCATCATGGTTGAAAACATTTAATTTACTAAAAGAAGAGCTGGCCAAAAATCCCTTTGTTTTTGTTGGCAAAACTGAAACAGCACTAATAAATCTTAATATCAGAACAGAATCATTGCCCGCTTCGGGTTTGAGCTTTATTCGAAAAAGAGCAGGAGACTCGAAATATTGGTTTATTACGAACCTTTCAAATAAATTTTGTTACGACACCATTTCACTCTCTGAATCTGCCAAAGCATTGGAATATTACAATCCGATGACCAATGAGCGTGGTTTTATTGATTTTGCAAATAAGATTAACAGAATTCGGACAAAACTTTATCTGCCTCCCGGAAGTTCCTGTTTTCTGATTTCATATAATATTCCTCAGAAAAGCAATCATTGGAACTTCAAAATTCCATCCGATAAATCAATTTCTCTTTCAAATTGGGATGTCGAATTTAAAGAAGGTTCGCCGGAAATACCAAAAACAATTTTCCATCCGGAACAACTTACAAGCTGGACTGCATGGCCCGATTCCTCGCTCAATTGGTACAATGGTTATGGCAACTACAGCACCACTTTTATGCTGCCCGATCCTTGGAAAATGAATAAAGGTGTTTACCTTCAAATTGATGATCTTCGTGAAACTGCCCAAATAACTATTAATGGCAAGGATGCCGGAACAATCTGGTCCGTTCCCTATCAACTTTTCATACCAAACAGCAGCCTGAAATTCGGCATTAAAAATACGATAACACTAAAGGTCCGTAATCTCTCGGCGAATGAAGCCAGATACCTCGATACCAAAGGGATAAAATGGAAAAAATTCTATGATGCGAATATTGCAGATATTACCTATAAACCATTCGATGCGTCAAAATGGTCGCCGGTTCCATCAGGAATTATTGGACAAGCAAAAATTACCGCTATAAATTAAATCAATCGTAAATATTATTATCATCAGATGGCAATATTGAATTATACTAAAGAAAACTGGGTAGAAGTCAGTAGTGGAGTGTACCGTAAAATCGTTTATCTTGAACACCTAATGACGGTAATGATCGAATTTAGAAATGGTCCGTGGAACCATGCTGAACCGTATCATTCTCATATCCATGAACAAACCTGCTATGTAGCCAAAGGAGAAATTATTCTTTTTTGTGAAGAAGAAACTGAGCAGCACCTTTGCGAGGGTGATCTTTTTTATATCCCTTCCGGCAAAAAGCATACTATCCGGGTACTGACTCCAGTAGCACGACTGATAGACAGCTTCTCGCCTGTCCGGGAGGACTTTATTCTGTAAGTCAGTCTATAAACCTTCTGGTCAAATCATTATAGGCATCGATGCGACGGTCGCGCAGAAATGGCCACCATCGTCTTACGTTTTCCGATCTCTTCATGTCGATCTCTACAATCAGATTAGTTTCTTCTGATTCCGGAGCGATGGCTACAATTTCACCCTGCGGACCAGCCACAAAACTATTTCCCCAGAATGTAATACCGTTAGTTTGCCCGGAGGGATCAGGTTCATATCCGGTCCGGTTCACCGAAATTACCGGCAAGCCATTAGTCACAGCATGAGCACGTTGCGAAATCACCCAGGCATCCAGCTGACGTCTTTTCTCATCCTCTGGATCGGTAGATTCAAATCCTATCGCTGTGGGATAAATTAAAATCTCAGCCCCGGCAAGCGCCATTAACCGTGCTGCTTCGGGATACCACTGATCCCAGCAGATTAGAACGCCTAATTTTCCGACAGAAGTCTGGATAGGCTCAAACCCCAGATCTCCCGGAGTAAAATAAAATTTTTCGTAGTAGGCAGGATCATCCGGAATATGCATCTTGCGGTACTTCCCGGCAATAGTACCATCTTTCTCAAACACAACTGCAGTATTATGATAAAGACCTGCTGAACGTTTTTCAAAAAGAGAGGCTACCAAAACAATTTCGTGCTTTAATGCCAGTTGAGCATAAAAATCCGTTGAGCTACCGGGAATAGTTTCAGCAAGATCGAAAAATATAGTGTCTTCTGTCTGACAAAAATAAAGCGAATTCTGAAGCTCTTGCAGAACAATCAGTTTAGCTCCTTTTTGGGCGCACAAAGCAATATTGGCAGCTATTTTCAATTTATTAGCCTCGGTACTGGCTTCGTTCGCTTGCTGTATTAAACCTGCTGTCAGCATATTACGTGCTATTAATAAATTTCTGTAAAATTATTCGTTCAAGTATAAATGCAAAAATAGACAATTAAACGGTATTCAGGATTAAAATACTCCGTCAGGGAACTGCATCGTAACGCAATGAAGCGAACCATGTTGCATAATCAAGGGAAGACAATTGATTCCTATGATTTCTCTGTCAGGAAAAGCCTTTTGCAATTTTGCTGCCGCAATTTTATCTTTAGGCGAATCATAAAATGGAACCAATACAGCTTTATTAATAATTAAAAAATTGGCATACGTGGCAGGTAGCCGTTGCTCCCCATCGGAAACAGGATCTGCCATGGGAAGGGATATGAGATGGTAAGGCTGCTGATTCAGCGTAAGAAAAGCAGCCAGTTCCTGTTCCATTTTATTCAAAGCCTCAAAGTGTTCGTCATCAATATCATCACATTTTACATAAGCAATGGTTTGCGGGTCACAAAATCTTGCAAGCGTATCGATATGACTATCCGTGTCGTCTCCGCTCAAAAAACCGGAGGAAAGCCAAAGCACCTGCTTTAGTCCAAACAATTCAGTCAGCTGTTGTTCAATTTCCTTTTCTGATAAATGCTGATTTCTGTTGATTGACAACAGACATTCTTTGGTTGTCAGCAAAGTTCCTTCTCCATCAGACTCGAGACTTCCCCCCTCTAAAACAAGGCTTTTCTGATTTGAATAATGAACGTTGTCACTAAAAAAATCATTGTGATAAAGCCAGGATGTGATTTGATCATCAAGGTTTGCCGTAAATTTCATTCCCCAGCCATTAAAGGTAAAATCATAGAGCACAGGCTTTTCATCAATCATAACTGTGATTGCGCCATGATCCCGTGCCCAAGTATCATTTGAAATGAATTCAGCAAAAATAATATTTTCCAGCCGGCAGTCCCTAAGCTTGTCTATAAGATTCTGACAATCAGGGCAGACGATCAATAATTTTTCCCTTTCTGCAATGGCTTTTGCAATCGCAATGAAACATATCTCCACCTCATCAAGCATGCCGGCCCAATCGGTTGCTTCATGTGGCCATGTGAGCATCACTCCGCTTTGGTCAGTCCATTCTGCTGGAAAAACAATATTTGTACTACTCATTGATATTCAATTATCTACATGCCACTCAATTGAACAGCTAAAATCCACAGGCAAGTTCAAATCTTACTGTTTAATTGAACCCAAAATCTCTTTTAAAAAATCATTGGAATTAAATCCATCATCCATATAACCTAATCTAACTACAACCAGTTTGCGCGAAGGAATGATAAAGATTCTTTGCCCACGGTGTCCGTCACAGAAAAACAGGTCTTCCGGAACATCCGGGAGTTTTTTGGATCTGTTGAGCCAAAACTGTGCACCATATTCCCCTTTGGATGCGGTTGCCGGCGTCCGGGTATAATCTACCCATCCTTTGGGAAGAATAGTGTCGCCTTTCCAGACGCCATCGTTAAAATAAAGCAATCCGAATCTTGCCCAATCGCGCGCCGTTGCATTACTGTAAGATGATGCAACGAAATTTCCGGCTGCGTCTGTCTCTAAAATCATGGAAGAGATTCCTATTTTATTGAATATTTCACGATAAGGAAATTCATGGTAACGCTCTTCGCTTCCAACTAATGTGCGCATAATGCCACTTAGGATATTGGATGTTCCTGAAGAATATTTCCATTCAGATCCGGGTGCTTTCTGATAAGGTTCTGAGATGGCTTTTTTATAAATATTTGCAGATTTGTAGAGCATGGTAGTAACCGATGAAATATCCCCATAATCCTCATCCCATTTCAGACCGCTGCTCATGTGCATCAGATCGTTAATTGTAATATCGCGGCGCCGGTCCTTTAGCCATTCGGTAACCGGAGCGGTAGCTTTAATATCCAGTTTTCCTTGTCTTGTCAAAACACCAGCCATCGCATTCATGATACTTTTAGTCATTGACCATCCCCAGAGCCTTGTATCAGGCGTCACGCCCAGATCTTGAGCATATTTTTCGGCAATAAGTTCACCTTTATAAAGGACAACTACAGCCGCGGTCCATCTTTTATCTTCTGAAGGAGCGCCAAAAGCACTATTTATCGCCGTTTTAAGCTGAAGGGTATCAATTTCAGGAAATACAGTATCTTTCCTAAGATCACCATTTGGCCAAGGTATATGCCAGACTCCATCACGTTTAAACATTGGAGGGGAAAACGTTTGTTTCTGCAGCGAATCAGCCGGCTGGTCACCAACAAGACAGCAACCCAAACCTTCGCGATAGACGGCTGTTTGTTTGGCCATTCCCCAAAAAGAAGTGGTTACAGACTTATGTTCAAAATCAACGACACTTTGAGTATATTTTACGATCGAATAATTCAGATCGATCATTTTTACCATCTGAGGATCTCTTCCGGCGACAAATATCGCTGTGGCTGCAGTTTTTGCGCCATATCCGGTTGCAACAGAGAGTTTTGGATACTGGGACTTACCAATGACCAACAATGCCAACATTATCAATAAAGGAATTACGATCTTAGGTTTCATCAGAAGATAGTTTGTTTTTTAATTGCCTGATGGAACACCTGAGTCATCTTCCTTTGTGTTTGCGAAGCGCAGATTCATGGGTGTTTCATTAGGTTAATGTGATTATGATTTAGCTACTCCTCTTCCAGCGCCAGTTCTAGTTCCTCAGTCATTTCGAGATTGTGATATACGTTCTGAACATCTTCATTTTCCTCTAACTCTTCAATCATCCGAAGTACAATTTTGGCTTCATTTACTGCAAGACGCTTATCAACAGCCGGGATTCGTTGCAATTCTACTTTCTGAGGCTCAATATGCAGTTCCTCTAATTTCTTATTAAATTTCCCAAAGTCCTCAAGCGCAGTAGTAACTGTGATCAAATCATCATCTATTTCAATATCTTCGGCACCTGCTTCGATAAATTCGAGCTCCAGATCCTCAAGATTAATACCCTCTTTTATAGGAATTACAAAAACCCCTTTGCGGTCAAAAATAAAATTTAAGGAACCTTTCGTGGCCAGAGTGCCTCCACGTTTGGTAATTATATGTCTTATATCGGCTACTGTCCTGTTGTTATTATCACTGAGACATTCCACGAAAACGGCAACCCGGCCTACTCCGTATCCTTCCAGAAATATCTCGGTCAGATCATTGCCATCCTTTTCTCCTTTACTAATAGCCCGGTCAATGTTGTCCTTTGGCATATTCTGCCCTTTGGCATTCATAACTGCAATGCGTAATCTTGCATTCATCGAAGGGTCGCTGATCCCACCCTCTTTAACAGCAACAGTAATCTCCTTAGCCAATCTGGAGAAAATATTCGATCTCTTTGCATCGAGCGCACCTTTTTTTCTTTTAATCTTTGACCATTTGCTGTGTCCTGACATATTTCGAGTTTTACTACGGCTACAAATTTAATAAATGAATCGGACATGTGCTTATAACATTCAAAGGACATTTGGTTTTTTGACAATTAGTATTTACTTTGCTCCCCGAACTTTGAAAAGGTTGAAATCGGTCTGGTAATTGAAATCCACATAAACCGATCGGCGAATATTATGTAATTAACTGGCATTTTTTCTGACTATTTATTATTAATTCTTTGATAGATTATGTTAAAATCAATTATTAACAAGGACAACCTTGATAAAAAGTATATTGTTACATCTAATGGCAATATCACCGGCAGGGAAATGCTTCAGCACATCCAGCAATATTCACTTTTAATTGATAACAAAGGAGTTACAAAAGTTGCAATTTATTCTGAAAACCGGGTAGAATGGATTTATACATTCTATGCCGCACTCCAAAGTAGCTGCATTGCTGTCCCTATTGACTATATGGCTGCAGCAGAAGACGTTGCGTATATCATTGATGACTGCCAGCCTGAAATGGTTTTTATTAGTGCTGCCATGCTGGAAGAATATTCCAAAGTGAAACAAAAATGTAAATTCCGGCCCGCAATCGTAGTATTCGAGGATTATCCACCAATCACCAGCCAGACTGAAAGCACATGGAATGGTCCGGAGAACAATGATACGACAGCAGTAATCATTTATACATCAGGAACTACAGGGAGCCCCAAAGGGGTAATGCTCTCTTATACAAATCTTATTGTCAATATGGAGGCAGTAATTGAAGCCGGAATTTTTCATTCTGAATGTCAGGTTTTAGTCCTTCTCCCCTTGCATCATGTATTTCCGCTTGTTGGTTCAATGATGGTTCCATTGTATGCCGGAGGAATCCTAGTAGTCTCACCCTCAATGCAAACACCTGATCTGATGAAAACACTGGCCGACAATCAAGTTAGTGTAATGATTGGGGTTCCAAGGCTTTACGATCTGATTTATCGTGGTTTGATGGCTAAAATAAATAAAAGCGTGGTGGCTAAGGCATTTCTTGGTCTTGTTTATCGCACTAAAAGCAGAAAGCTTGGTAAGCTACTGTTTAAAAAGGTTCATGTCGGATTGGGTGGTCATCTGAAATATATGATTGCCGGCGGTGCTGCCCTAAATAAAGAGGTGGGTAATTTTTTCTATGCAATCGGTTTCGATATACTCGAGGGATTTGGAATGACAGAAGCAGCACCTATGATTACATTTCCCCGTCCAGGGAAAATAAAAATTGGTTCAACAGGGCAGGCATTACCGGGTCTGACTGTCGAAATCAGAGATGGGGAAATTGTTGCTAAAGGACCTAATATCATGAAAGGATATTATAACAGGCCTGAAGAAACTGCCGAAGTGATAAAAGATGGCTGGCTGTACACAGGTGATCTTGGCAGACTTGAAAAGGGCGGCTATTTATACATCACCGGCAGGAAAAAAGAGATCATAGTTCTGCCTAACGGGAAGAATATTAATCCTGTAGAAATAGAAATGAAACTTGAAGGAGCTTCAGACGCTATTAAGGAAGCAGGTGTTTTTATGCACAAGGACATGCTTCATGCAGTTATTTTTCCGGATTACAAATACCTGACTGATAACAATATAATTGATATTCAGCAATATTTCAGGGAAATTGTTATTGCTCCTTTCAATGCAGGGATGAGTTCCTACAAACGTATTTTACAGTTTACAATTGTGAATACAGAATTACCGCGCACCCGCCTTTCAAAACTTCAAAGGTTTAAATTAGAAGAGCTGATTACACAAACTGAACGCGAAAAAATCAGACCGAAGGATCCTGATACCAGCGAATATAAGGCGATTAAAACATTTATCGAGGCTCAGATCGATATGATTATTATGCCGGACGATCACATCGTTTTTGATATCGCTCTCGATTCGCTTGGGAAAATGGGGCTTATCGATTTTGTAGAGAAAACATTTGGTGTAATGATCAGTGAGGAACAATTGATTAAATTTCCATCTGTCCAGGCCATATCGGAATTCATTGGATTAAACAAACGCTATCATAATACTGAAGATACCAGCTGGACAGGAGATTTTAAAGATAGCAAGAAGGTCGATCTGCCAAAATCTTCCTTCTTTCTGCGGATCATCGTACGGACTGTGCACTCATTATCGAACCTGTTTATCCGGACAGAAGGCAAAGGTTTTGAGAATATTCCGCAAGGGCCTTGCTTCTTTGCGCCCAATCATCAAAGTAAATTAGATGCCTTTTTGGTTCTTTCCTACCTGGATAATCAGATACTTAAGGATACTTATGCCTACGCGAAAAAAGACCACGTACAGGGGGCACTTCGTAAATACCTGGCTAACAGAACAAATATCATCGTGATGGATCTTACTAAAGATTTGAAAGGATCTATTCAGAAAATGGCTGAAGTAGTCAAATTGGGTAAAA
Source organism: Mariniphaga sp. (assembly GCA_037133495.1). Taxonomy (GTDB): domain Bacteria; phylum Bacteroidota; class Bacteroidia; order Bacteroidales; family Prolixibacteraceae; genus JAAFHB01. Next base: position 20,678 of record JBAXOA010000076.1, read on the forward strand.
AAATTCTGATTTTTCCTGAAGGTACCCGAACCACAACAGGCGATATGGGTGCATTTAAAAAAACATATTCACTGTTAAGTACTGAATTAAATATCCCGGTCGTACCAATTGCCATTTCCGGAGCCTGGTATGGCGATAAAACTGATAAAATGAGGGTCAGACGAACGAAAATCACCATTGAATTTCTTCCGGCAATCCATCCTGAAGGATTAACTGCAGATCAACTTAATGATCTAGTCAAACAACGAATTGAAGAAAAGATAGCGCGATAACAATTTACAGATCGGTCAGCTTTATTTATGCAGAAACCGGAAGTAATTCTCCGGAGATCGTGCCCTAAGCATATCTTTAACTAAAAATTGTGTGGTTTAATAAACCAACAACGGCAGTACCGGAAAATCCGGTATGAAAATCAGCCTCACCGACGAGTCGAACTAACAAGACTATACCGTTGAATGTCAGCCATCTCTGACTTATTGCTAATGATTCTCTGATAATCCGGAAAAATATTCTTATTTATAATCGATATTAATAAAACAATTATAGCAATTCGCTGTTTAATAGATATCCAAAAATTGGAAAATTAAACCAAGAACTAAACATTTAACTGGCAAAAATCATAATCGTGTGATTTTGATACAATAGCCACATCTTAATTGAATTGCTATGGAAAGAAGATCTTTTATAAAAAACACCATCCTGTCAACTACCGGTATATTTATTACTGCAGACTTATTTAGTAAATCCAAAGGACCTGTTTACGGTCATAATGAGATGACCTACCGGCTGAATACGAAATGGGGAGCGCTTAATCCCGAAAAAACGCCGGTGAATGATTGCCACGAAATGATTCAGGATATAAAAGGCAGAATTATTTTACTGACAAATGAAACCAAAAATAATATCATTATTTACAATAAAAGTGGAAAACTGATCGATACATGGGGTAAGGAATTCCCTGGTGCTCACGGCCTTACACTTCACAATGCAGGCAAAGAAGATTTTCTGTTTATTACAGACACCAATAGACATCAGGTATTTAAGACGACAATCGACGGAAAAATACTCCTGACAATCGATGCTCCTGCAGATATCCCCGCTTACAAAAAGAAGGAAGCATTTGTCCCGACAGAAACGGCAGTATTAGCGAATGGTGATTTTTATATTGCTGATGGCTATGGAGCACAACACATCTTACATTACGATGCTGAAGGCCGGCTAAAAAATTCATTTGGAGGCAGAGGAATTGGCGATGAATTTTTCGATAACGCTCACGGCATCTGTGTCGATTACAGAAATGCCACACCTTCGCTGATTATTACTGACAGAACCAGAAATGCGTTTAAAAGATTTTCACTTGATGGTAAATTACAGGAAATCATTCACTTGCCTGGTGCTTGTGTTTGCCGGCCTGTAATTAAAGGGGATTATTTATATGCAGCAGTATTAAGGTCTCCGAATCTTGATAATGCTAAATCGGGCTTTGTCACTATCCTGAATAAAGAAAACAAGGTGGTTTCAAATCTGGGTGGTT